>JAHEJI010000061.1 GCA_024638965.1 Planctomycetaceae bacterium | reverse complement strand
CGCAAGAAGCCATGCATTTAGTTGGATACGTGACTCCAGATATTGTTTTGGTTGATATATCCGACGGACTGGAATTGCTTCAGTCCCTACGGCGCCAGGCTTCATTACAGTCAGCCAGTGTCATTATTTCGGGTAATGAAATTGATTCAAAGCAGAAACATGCTGCCTTGCAATTGGGAGCAAGCGCCTTTTTGACGAAGCCAATAGATCCACACGAACTCGTTCTATCGATTCGCAACATCATTGCTTCCAAATCCTACCACGATCATCTTTCTCACGAGTCGAACCGTTTGGCGTCTGAGGTTCACCAACGTATCGTCGAACTCGAAGCGGCTCGTATCGATGCCGAATTAGCCAGGCAAGAGGCCATGCAATGCCTAGCCCGAGCGGCTGAGTTTCGCGATAACGATACGGGTAAACACGTCTTGCGCGTGGGCAGATATGCTGCGGTAGTAGCAAGCCGTTTTTGTTTTGATCGAAGCCAGATCGAAATGCTCGAACAGGCCGCTCATCTTCACGACGTTGGCAAAATTGGAATTTCCGATACGATTTTGTTGAAGCCTGGCAAATTGACGGAGCAAGAGTTTGAGAAAATGAGACAGCATTGCGAATATGGCAGTAACATCATTCTCCCCATGTCGGATTGCGAATGGAGTGAACTGATCGCTCAACCGAGGCGAGTATTCGAAATCATCAACGAGTCAAACGCTCCCGTGATGAAGCTGGCGGCCCTCATCGCCCGAACGCACCATGAAAAGTGGGATGGATCGGGATACCCGCACGGGATGCGGGGGGAAGAAATTCCTTTGGTCGGTCGAATCACAGCCATTGCTGATGTGTTTGACGCACTCTCCAGCGAACGACCCTACAAGCAGGCCTTTCCTGTCACCAATTGTTTTCAAATCATTCAAGAAAGTTGCGGAAGCCACTTTGATCCGGCGGTCGTCGATGCGTTTTTTGATATGGAACATGAGATTCTGACGATTATGAATAGCCTAGCCGACTAAATCAGGACCGAGTAACGGGCGATGATTTAGTAGTACGGAACAGTCATCGCAAACGCCGCGTCGATCGCGAACTTCCAGACTTTCAGGCCATCGGCAAAACTTCGCTTGGGACAAAAAAAGCGAGTCATCAAGCAGACGACAAATAGCCGGATCAGCGCTCCGGTTTTCGCGTGTAACAACGCCACTCGCGCGCCGATGAGTGCGAGAAAATCGGTCCGTCCTTCTGACCCGACCCGATGTATCCGCCTTTCTCGACAAACTGCTCGACACCGGTGCCGCCCGCAAATCCAACCAAATCGGCGTTCTCATTGCGCCGAAAAACGAACGATTCTTCGTGGGCTACTGATTTTCAATTCGTTCGATCGCTAAATCGACTAAATCGTGATAGATTTTTTCTGCAAATAGCTTAAAGGCATCTTTCGGCGACGCCCAACGACGCTCGCGCCATGAGTCTTCTTTCCAGCTCGGATCGGCCTTCGAAACCTTCATCAAAACGGCCACGACGTAGAAGGACCCACTTTCTTTCTCGATGTTGTAGTAACCTAGCGGTTTGCCGATTATTTGGCCATGCAGACCAGCTTCCTCAAACGCTTCATTCAAGGCCGTCTCGGCATAATCGTATTTCGAATTAATCGACCCTTTAGGGAAAATCCAGCGACCGGATGACGATTTTACCAAGCAAAACTCAATTTTCTGGCTCCGTTGTCGGAACGGAATCGCTGCCGCTTGACGGGCCTGTTTTGGCTTGCTCGACTCCAGGGCACTCATTGCCAACTCCTGCGAAAATCCATGCGATGCGACGAGCCAAATTATCGCTTAATTGGCTTCCGTTATATCTTAACGCATGCCGGAGAAAAACCATCGCTGGAGTCCAAAATTTCACTACGGATCGTCGATGTTCAGAAAAAAATTTCGTCTCATCCACGATGTTGTGCGCCGGGGGCAACGGTGAGGCACCTCGACCTATTCCAACGAAAGTGAAACCTATGCTAGATGTTAATATCTACAAATGTTTTGTACATTTGAGGAAATTCATGGCAGTGCGGATGATCCTTCCGCCGTTCCTGTAGGGTACGACAAAGGTCAGTTGCACGCGGAACTTTCGGAGCTTTAGCCATACAGGAGCAAACATGAGCGAAGGTGTTTATAAAAGACGAGTCAAGGAATTCCTTTCCCGTGAGACCGTCACACTGAATGCAGGTGATACGATTCATGAAGCGTTGGAATTAATGGGAGAAAATCGTGTCTCGGCGCTGCCGGTAGTTGATCGGAATAACCGGTGTGTCGGAATTCTATCTGCAGCCGACCTTGTCGATTTGACGCGCGACACGGAAGAAGATTTGAGAGAATTGGATTTAGTAGACTTGTCATCCAAGCGATTTCTCATCGACAAACTGGCTCACAGTTTGGGAAACGAAAAAGTCCAGACCTTCATGAGTGAATCCGTAGTTACAGTTAGCCTGGAAACGCTGATCGGTAAAGCCGCTCAAGAGATGTTGCGGAACCAAGTGCATCATTTGCCGGTCGTGGATCATAATGACCGATTAATCGGAATCATTTCCTCGATGGACATTTTGAGTGAATTTGCGGATGCGACCCCGCAATAATCTGGTTTTTTCGTCAAGAATCTACGTCTTCAAAATTAAATCAACGGCTTGAGGCCAAAATTTTTACGGCGAATCACCGATCGACGTGGAATTGGTTGTGGAAAGAATTCATGTGTTACGCTCTGATCTAAAACATCGCCGCAGAGAGAAGAGTGGCCAAACTATTCCTTATTGCTGAATACGAAGAGCTGTTTAAAAAATGATCGAGCAACTAGCGTAAAAAAACTGATCATCTTTGCGTTTTTTAAACACTTGGTAATTACACCGAGAAGCGACAGAAAGGGCTCAGCAACGGGCAGTCGAGTGGTTTAAGGAACACTTGAAATGATGACAATTCACTGAGCCAGATTCCGCCCAAAGAATACAGTCTTCAAATTTCCAGTATTTTGTAGCAGAGAATCAAGCTGAGAGAGTTGCGGAATCGTTTTTGGATCTGAATGATGGGCCAACTGCATAAAACCAAAACGAAATACGTTTTGTTTCGCTTTGCCGCGATAACTCTCGGACTTTTGCCATTTATGTTGTTTGAAATCGGTTTAAGTCTAGTTGGGTGGAAAGAAACAAACGAATTGGTGGATCCCTACGTCGGCTTTAGCGAAATTCGCCCCCTCTTTGTGCTCAATGAAGATGGTGGTCGTTACGAAGTGTCGACGACACGATATCCGCTTTTTCGACCGGAAGAATTTTCGGCGAAGAAAAAAGACAACGAGTTCCGGATATTTTGTCTTGGCGGTTCGACGGTTCAGGGCAGGCCCTACGCGATCGAGACTTCATTCACAACATGGCTGGAACTCAGCTTAAAGGCTGCGGCCCCGGATCGAAAATGGGACGTCGTAAATTGCGGCGGAGTTTCGTATGCGAGCTATCGCCTGGTGCCAATTCTAAAAGAGGTGTTGAATTATCAGCCCGATCTTATCGTTTTGTACACCGGTCACAACGAATTCCTGGAAGATCGAACCTACGAGTCCATCAAGCAAAATCCTAGCTGGGTCAACGAAGCACACGAAATTTTCTCGCGTCTCAATACTTACCGTTTCGCACGCCACCTGGTGTCCAGTCTAACGGCTGAAAATAGCTTGACGGATCCACGACAAGTCTTATCTGCCGACGTGCAGGCTGAATTGGATTTCAGAAATGGACTTGAGTTTTATCACCGAGATGAAGCCTGGCAGACCGATGTCATCAAACATTTTGCGTTCAATTTGAAACGGATGGTTAGGCTGACAAAAAAGGCAAACGTTCCACTTGTTCTCGTAAATCCGGTTAGCAACCTGAAAGACTGTATTCCATTCAAGAGCGAGCATCGTGCCGGGACGCCCAAGCTGGTTTGTAAGCAGATTTCTGATCTGGAACAGGACCCGCCGACAGTCAACTTTGATAGCGTTGAACATGAGTTCGAGCACATTCAGGAGTTGCTACATGCCGACGATCAGTACGCGGCTTTGAGTTTTCGAGCCGGCCATTGTTTATTGGCACTTAACCGAGTTGACGAAGCCAGACAGGCCTTTATCAACGCCAAGGAACTGGATGTCTGTCCATTGAGAATCCTTGAACCGATGCATGACGTAATCCATCAAACCGCAACGGAATATCAGATACCACTCGTCGATGTCAAGGAGTTTTTCGAACAGAGAGCTGCCGATGGATTACCGGGACGCGATTGGCTCGTCGATCACGTGCACCCAAGCATTCACGGACATCAACTCATTGCCGGGCTCCTCGTTGATGAGATGAGGGAACTCGGGTTTGTCAGGGTTTCAAATGACAATTGGCGCGCGGATCGCGATAAGAGCTTCGACAAACATCTTGCAAGTCTGGACTTTCTCTATTTTCAACTTGGCAAGGACCGATTGCGCGGCCTGCAAAGATGGACGCGAGGCGAGACGACGAAAGTGCGTCCGAAATAGCGCAATTCCAACGACCTTCATCTTGTCATGCGATCGGTGGACGATTACAGCGCCAAATTGAAACTACGGATATCACTTTTAAACACGATTTAACTCATGGTGGTCGTTTTTTCACGAAATGGTTTGTCGCTGGCGATAACTGCTTGCTGGTGGCACTATACATCAGTGAAATCAGTGTAATCCGTGGTTCGCAAATTCAGACATGACGGTGTAGTGATCGATGTTAACGGGAATTCGTAACTAGTTCAGAAAGTCGAAAATTGGGTAAATTCTTAAGAGTTGCGAACCCTTCCCTGCTCTCGTTGTCCAACTCTGATGCCTCGGTATAGCGGATTTCGCCCAATGAGATACCATTCTTCCATCATTGCTATTCAACCAACCGTATCAACGTGCCGGGCAATCAGTAGCAGGATTTGTGAAAACAAGGATAATCTGATGATGTTTTCACTGAATCGATTCGTTGCATGCAGCGAACTTTTGTCGGCTCGTATCTAGATTTAATCGCGTTTCGTTCATTCCAATCATACGCATAATTTCTTTGGGTAGTCTAACGAGAATCGAACGAAGCTATGACGGTTTGCATATCTCCTAAGAAAAACTTAGACTGTGATTTGGCCTGCTGTAGCTCAATTGGTAGAGCGCTGGATTGTGGATCCAGAGGTTGTGGGTTCGAGACCCACCGGTAGGACTTTGATAGGCGTGCAATTATTGCTCGCCTTTTTCTAATTTTGCTCCAACTTGGAATAGCCGTCAAATGTCAGAAACCAATTGTCCGAAAGCTCGAAAACCAAAGGGATTCCGCGATTCGTTTGCGTTGCAAAGCCTGGAACGCCAAGAGATGATCGCGACGATTTGTAACGTTTATTCCAAATTCGGATTTGATCAACTCGAAACCTCTTGTATTGAGTATGTCGACGCACTTGGAAAATTCTTGCCTGACCAGGATCAGCCTGACGCAGGCGTGTTTGCCCTGAAGGATGATCTGGACGATCAGTGGCTGGCGTTGCGATACGACTTGACTGCACCTCTAGCTCGCGTGGTTGCCGAGTTTGGTGATGACTTGCCGACACCCTTTCGGCGATATCAATATGGTCCCGTGTGGCGACGTGAAATAAAGCCGAGCAAAGACCGATTTCGCGAGTTCTTTCAGTGCGATTTCGATACGGTCGGTTGCGAGACAATGGCCGCGGACGCAGAAGTTTGTTTGGTTCTAAGTGAGGTAATGCGGGCGTTGGGAATCGATGAGTTCGTAATTCGCGTAAACAACCGAAAAGTGCTGAACGGACTCATGGCGTCGCTTGAAATTACTGAGCCTGCTGTTCGGCTTGGCATCCTTCGCACCCTGGACAAGCTGGACGACATTCGAATTGAAGGCGTCAAGCAGCAGTTGGGCCCCGGCCGGACAGACAAATCCGGTTCCTGGAATGAAGGTCTCCATTTGCCTGACTCGTCCATCAATCGCGTCGTTGAATTTCTTCAATGCAAAATGCCAACTCGTCGTGAGACTTGTGACGCTTTCTTGGAATTTGCAGCCGGCAGTCCCGATGGCGTTGAAGGCGTGAACGAGTTGAAGTCGATTGAACAGTACCTTGAGGTCAGCGACGTCGCCCAGGAATTCGTCAACTTCGACCCGAGCTTGGTGCGCGGCCTTGAATATTACACCGGTCCTGTCTTTGAAATTGAATTGCCGTTCGAGGTTAAGGTCAAAGGCAAGCCCAAAAAGTTCGGGTCCGTTGCGGGAGGCGGTCGATATGACTATTTGGTTGAGCGATTCACGGGCAAAAAAGTCCCGGCGACGGGGGCGAGCATTGGAGTGGATCGGCTGCTTGCGGCACTAAGTTTACTTCAGAAAACAAAATCAGAAGCAAGTCTTGGGCCCGTAGTTGTTACGATGATGGATAAAGAGCAGGGTTTGGAATATCAAAAAATTGTCAATGAACTACGCGATGCCGGAATTCGATCAGAGCTTTACCTGGGAGACCGAAAATTCAAGGCTCAAATGAAGTATGCGGACAAGCGAAATTCGCCGGTCGTCATCATTGCTGGAAGTAATGAATTCGAAGACGGAACTGTGACGCTGAAGAATATGTTTTTAGGTAAGGCTCTCTCGCAAGAAGTCGAAGACAATCAAGCTTGGCGGAAGGGACAGCCAGCGCAATCTACCGTCAAACGAGAAGATCTAGTTCAATCTGTAACTGATATTATCAACCAAGTCGATTTGGAAACTCAACACAATCAAGCCTGATTTAAGAGGCCATCCATTACCCACAGCGGTGCGCTAATCTCTACCACTTAAGGTCCATCATGGATACTAGTCGCTTCGACTACGCGTTTGCACAAACAGAAAAGTTGGAGGTGTTGAAACGCAAGATTCTTGCAAATTTCGAGTTGCGCGGCTATCGGCAAGTTCACCTTTCCGCATTTGAATCCACGGAAACGTTTGTAGAACAAAAAGGGGAAAATGTCAGGCAAAAAATCTTTACACTTAACGGCGACACAGAATCCGAACTCTGCCTGAGACCTGAACTCACCGTTCCAGCATGTAAGTTTTACTTAAAATCTTTAGCTGGCAAGATGGACTGTTGTCGCATGTGCTATGAAGGGTTGGTCTGGCAAATGGATCCGATCCGGCCGGGATTTTTTGGTGAATTTACTCAGGCAGGTGTCGAGCTGATCGGAAACTATTGTGAAATTGGAGCAGACACCGAGGTTCTTGAACTAGCAATCGAGACGTTGATGCGGTGTGGTGTCAGTATTTCAAACGTAGTTGTAAACGATGTGCGAATTTTGAAATGCGTTTTTGATACATTGAAGATTGGGCAAAAGCCTCAGTCGCTTATCGAGCAAGCATTGATCGTCGGTAACAGCGTGTCGGATTTGCCTGTCAAACACGCAAAGCTTTCGGAAACAAAAAGTGTATTTGAAGATGTACTCGACTTGGTCGGTCCAGAAAAACTAGCTGAATTTTTGGTCGAGATTCTTGCACTCCAGGGCTATTCACAAGATGGAAACTGCCGAACTCCGCAAGATGTTGCCGACCGTTTTATCAGGCGAAAGTCAAGTGAAAAAAACGAACTCACACAGGAGCAACTTGATATTCTCCTGGAATTGTTGGAAATTGCGGGAGATGTCGATGACGTTGCGATGCGATTGCGTGGCTTCGCACAGAAACACCATGTTAACGAAGTTAATAATTACGTTGACGCACTCTCCGACAAGATAAGACTCTTGAAAGTCGCGCTGCCAGAAGGAGCATCGCCTCAGATCGAGTGGAGGCTGAGTTTTCTAAGAAGTTTCAAGTATTACTCGGGGCTGATCTTTGATATTAATTCAAAAAATGAAGCTGTTTGTGGCGGCGGTCGCTATGATGGCTTGTTCGATCAGTTTGGCGCAAAAGGCGGGCTAAAGGCGGCTGGTTTTGCGATTGCAGTTGACCATCTACTTAACGAACATGCATTCGAAACTGACTGCGGAAAAACAAAAGCGAAGGCGAGCTTGGCTCCTTTGGGATCGGGTTCATACGAACAGTGTTTTTCGATCGCCAAGGTCATTCGGGATTTGAATTGGATCGTCGAAACCGACTATAGCGGTGCGAACATTAAAAACATTATCACCAGGGCAGTTCGAGGTGGCGCAGATTTGCTGCTTTTGATTGGAGAAGACGAAATCAGCAATGCGTCGGTTACCGTCAAACAGCTTGCCACTAGAACCCAAGAGACAATTTCGATTTCTAGCTTGAAGCAGTTTCTCATTTCCTTTAACGAGATGGCAGGAGAAGCTTAGTGTCAATCGTCCTGGGGCTCCCGAGCAAAGGCTCGTTATATGAAGGTGCTGTCTCGTTGTTGAACCGCGCCGGTCTTGGTATTAGTTCTAGGGGAAAGGAGCGAAGTTATTGGGGAGAATTGGAACATTTGGACTCGGTCGATGTTCAGTTTATGCGCGCAGAAGAATTGCCCATCCGTGTGGCTTCTGGTGAAATCCATTTGGCCGTGACCGGGCTCGATCTGTTTAGAGAATACGATTCGAGCCCCAATCATTCGTTCGTTCTGATGAATGATCTTCGGTTTGGCCAAGCCAGACTGGTGGTGGCGGTGCCCAATTATTGGCTGGACGTTAATTCGATCGAAGACGTTGCGGAAGTGGCGATTGACATCAAGTCAAGTCTGAATCGGAACCTTCGAGTTGGTACCAAGTTTACAAATCTTGCGAGATCTTATTTTGAAAAACACTCCCTGTTTCATTTCTCGATCGTCAAATCGCCTGGCGCGACCGAAGCGATGCCCAAAGCCGGTGCGGCCGATATTATTGTCGACTTGACCTCCACTGGCAGTACACTCATCGCCAACAATTTGAAGGAAATCAAAAATGGCACGGTCATTAATTCCCAAGCCTGTTTGATCGGAAGCCGTTCAATCGCCAATCTGTCAGAAGACGACTGCGGCAGTGTTAAGCAAATATTGGAAATGATTGAAGCGTCGCTATTGTCCAGGAATCATTGCTTAATTCACTTTAGCATTGAAGAGAAAAGACTTGCAGTACTGAAAAAATCTTTGAGCCGAGAGAATGGATGCATCTTCGACTACGAGCCCTCGGTGCCATTGGACGAATTGTCCGAAACGAAACCAGTCTTTGCCGGGATCATCTGTCCTGTTAAAGAAACCTATCGTGTCGTGTCGCGATTGAAGAAAGAAAACGCATTTGGAATTTCCGTTGGCGAGTCGTCGTTGATGTTTTCAAATTCCCCGCAATGCACGGCTCGCCTCGAAAACATAATGAGTCGGCTGAGCCAAACGTGATATCCGGGCCTCGTTTGAAACTGACCATTCTTAACTGTCTTGGAAACGTTATGACCAAACATGCAGTGGAATTAACTGGTGCGGAATTGACGCTCGAAGCGATCCAACAGATTGCCTGTGAATATCGGCTCGTCGACTATCGCCAGGATATCCGGAAAAAGCTCAAAGACCAGCGAGCCAAACTGGAGGATCAACTTCGTAATAAACCTGAAATTTCGATCTACGGAACCAATCGTTTGCATGGCGATCTGAAGGATGTTGCCATCGACGACAACGTCGTGGAAGAGTATCAAGCAAAGTATGTGAAAGTTCACAATTGCGGCACAGGAAGTCCTTTGCCCATCTCGTTTGTCCGAGCCATGATGGTCATTCGCTTGAACTCTTTCGCAAGAGGTCAGTCTGCAATTCACTTGGAAACATGCGAATGCATGTTGAACATGTTGAACCGCCGCGTCACTCCTGTCGTTCTGGAAGAGGGTTCAGTGGGAGCAAGCGGGGATTTGGTACCTTTGGCGATGATGGCCGCAACCATGATTGGCCTGGACGAATCAGAAGCCTTCTACGAAGAGGCTGTTCCTGGCGAAGAAAGCGAATTCTTGCCTCCGGAAAGGATGTCGGGAAGGCAGGCAATGAAAAACGCCGGCGTTGAATTAATCAAACTCAAAGCCAAAGAGGCCATGGGTTTGACCAACGGGTCGAACTTTATCGCCGGAATCGCAGTCTTAGAATGCTTGAAGGCTGAGAGACTATTGAAAGTTGCATCGATTACGACCGCGATGACCGCCGAAGCCATCCGTGGTGAACTAAAGGCATTTGGAACAATTATCAATGAAGATAGCAATCGAAGTCAGCAACAAAATGCAATCGCGGTAGAAGTTCGCAATCTCTTGGTTGACACTGAACGGTCCAGCAAAATTGGGCAAGAATCTCTTTTCTCATGGTCGAAAACCATGGAGGCTGAGCAAATACAAAAACTGAGGGAAGGCCTGATCGATGACGCGCATCAAACTGCATTCGACAAGATCTTAGCAACGATTAGCAGCGAAACCGATCCTGCCGACGAGCTCGGTGTTGTCAGGTCAGTTATTGAGCAAATTCAGAAACTGTTAGTGCAAACCGATCATAAGAAGCCCGGTTCGGCAACCAAGCTTCCCCCGATCGCGTTCGCTGATCCGGAACTGTTTGCCAAAGTCCTGATCGAAATCGCGGTGGCCAACAAACCGAGCGAGCGGGTCCAGGACAGGTATAGCATCCGGGCGGTGCCGCAAGTCAATGGAGCCGCGAGAAAGGCGATCCAACATCTGCGCGAAGCCATCCAGGAGGAGATTAACTCAGCGACGGACAATCCCCTCTTTGATTTTGATAATACACTGCCCGGAGAGGATCTTAAATTTGCGAGCGGAGCCAACTTTCATGGGCAGCCATTGGCCCTCGTAATTGACTACGCAAAAATTGCGCTCACGTCGGTAGGATTGATGTCTGACAAACGATCGTTTTCATTGCTCTCCAAAAACTTGAGTTACGGATTGCCCGCGGACTTGGCATACGATTCTTCGAAGGCAGATGCCGGGTTGATGCTCACGCAATATGCTGGTGCGGCCCGCGCCGCGGACAATCGAGTTCTCGCGACTCCGGCGTCGGTCATGTCATTGTCGACGGCCGCAAATCAGGAAGATTTTGTTTCGATGGGAAGTATCGGAGTAATCAATCTTCGTAAAGTCAATCAAAACCTGGCCAAAATTCTTGCGATTGAGTTGCTGTGCGCGCTGCGAGCGATCCAACTGACGTATGATTGGTTGCCAATTGGACGAAGAGCGTTAGGAAAAGGAACCGCAAGAATATATGAACTGTTGTGTGGCGAAGAGTTGTTCCCGTTAGGAGATGATCATGACCCAGTCAAATATCTGAGAGACCATTACTTGCAGACCGATTTGGAAAAGGCAAACAACATCGTCCAATCGGATTTGCTCATCGACACGATCGAGGACTTATGGCCTGCGTCAGAAAACTCGGGAACGGTTTCCGAAAACTAACAACTCAAGACAGTCCGCTTTTGAACGGCAACTTCGTGGCCGCTTTGAAAGACGTTCGGGTGACCGTAACATAAGGGCTGTTCATGCAACATCATGGCAAATAGTTTTCGTTGGATTCACCTGGGTTCGATTTAAACGACTTGGAACAAACACCAAAATCGGGAATCATCTATGCACATATCACGTCGCCAATTCTGTGTTTTCGCCGGTGCCGCTGGTCTTTCGACGATGGAAACCATGGTCTTCGCCGATGACGAAAAACGAAAACCGCTTCGAGTGATTGCCTACAATGTCTTCGCTTGTACGGGGTGGCCGAACAATCGGCAGCTTGCTCAGAAAGCGGTAGCCAAAGGGCAAATGGCAAAACGGATGGCGATGGAATTAGCGCTTTACGATCCTGACATCATTAACTTCTCAGAATCGCCGAGTGAGGCACTGGTCAAAGAGATTGCCGAGCTGCTCGGGATGAACTATGTGCGATTCCCCGGCGGTGGCAAATGGCCCGGATCACTATTGAGCCGCTTTGAGATCATCGACTCGAAGAACGTCCCTCTTGACGGCGAACGGCCCAAGGAGTTGTTTACACGGCACTGGGGTCGGGGCACGATCAAATTGCCCAATGGCGAGTCGTTGATTGTTCATTCTGCTCACCTGTTCCCAACTGCTGATCCCACGAATCGGTTACGAGAGATTGGCCTCATGCTGGAAGCGATGAAGGCCGACTTCAAGGCGGGTCGTTCAATGTTGTTGATCGGCGATTTGAACCATGGACCTGAAGCTAAGGAATATAAACTTTGGATTGACGCAGGCTGGGTTGATACTTTTACCAAGGTCGGTAAAGGGGAAGGATTCACCGTCAGATCAGACATTTCCAAGTGGCGGATTGATTATGTGATGGCCGCCGGGCCGATTGCAGATTGTGTTGTTGAGTCGAGGCCATTGTTCCAGGGTGCATTTCGTCTGCACATTGCGGATAAGGAATCGTTCGCCTTGAGTGACCATTTGCCGCAACTCGCCGTGTTTCAATTACATCAATGAGGTGTTCGCCGGGCAACAAGGAGTTAGTCATGTCGGATCAATCAGTGCGTGAGCACGTTTTGTATTTGCTCAAGGGCGGTAACGCGCATCTCGATTTTGAGACGGCCATCGCCAATTTTCCCGAACATCTCCGAGGTGCAAAGATCAAAGACGTCCCGCATACGGCTTGGAGATTATTAGAACACTTGCGGATCTGCCAGTGGGATATTCTAAAATTCTCCCGCAATCCTGATCACGTCTCACCGGAATTCCCGGTAGAATACTGGCCCAAGACGGATGCTCCACCCAACGCAGATTCATGGGACAAGAGTGTTCAGGCTTTCCGGGACGACTTGCAGGCGATGATCGATCTGGTCGCAGATTCGGATACTGATCTTTATGCCAAGATCCCCCACGGCGACGGTCAAACGATATTGCGTGAGGCGTTGCTGATCGCCGATCACAATTCCTATCATCTTGGACAGCTAGTTTTTCTGAGGCGATGTCTTGGTGCCTGGCAGAATTGATGACGTTAAAGTTTTCGAAGGCAATTGTGGGTGGGCTTATCCGTTCGTGTGATGATATAACGTCTTAGAAATGCCATTAGTGGGAAGATACCGTTTTGAATCTGTACTTGCAGCGTTCAGCCCCATGTCCCTATTTTTTCGAAGTAGCCGAGGCGGGACTCGAACCCGCACGTCCTAATGGACACAGGATTTTAAATCCTGAGCGTCTGCCAATTCCGCCACTCGGCCGTTGTTGTGGGAATCTCGCTTCAACGGCGAATGGGAGTGCATACCTACGCCGTTAAACGAGTTTGGTCTAAAATGACGCCTCAATTTATCAACTGCTTGGCTTTATCCAAGTGCCCTTCTTCATCGCCCACGCTGTGAACCTGACTTGAACAATGAACTGAATCTGATCACGGCCAACGGGATTCTGCCAACGCGCGGCTCTATCATGTTGGACGTCATTTTTTTGACGATGTTCGCCATGGTCGTTGGAATTGCCATTAGCGTCTATCTCGTGCGAGTCAAACGGAAATTTGTTCTGCATCGCAACCTTCAAATCGGCCTGGCCTCGTTCCTGTTACTCGTTATTATCGGATTTGAAGTTGATATTCGCTTTTTCACAAATTGGAAAGATTTGGCTGCCGAGTCGCCCTATTTTGATTCGGGCGCCGTCTACCGGTCGCTTGGAATCCATCTATGTTTCGCGATTCCTTGCTTTTTTGTCTGGGTGTACGTTATCTGGCGCGCGATTAAGAAGTTCCCACCCAACCTTCAACCCAGCGAACATAGCCGTGGACACATTTTGTGGGGGCGAATTGCCGCGATTTTGATGCTGTTGACCGCCGTCACCGGGTGCACGTTTTACTGGATTGCATTCGTGGCCAGTTGAGCGGCTCTGAGTATTTGGCAAGACCATAGTAGTCGGTATACTCTGTGCGCCTTCACCATGTCTCAGCCTGGGACAGACTGAGCTACAGTCACGACTCGGAGAGCGAGCAACAGTTACGCTTCGGAGAGTGTTCCCCTGCGTTTAACGTGGCGGCGCATCGGCATAATCCCCCAAGATGACGTCGATCGCGACCTTTTTGCCGTTTCGCACGATGGTCAGATTAAGTTGATCGCCGCCTTCATAGAGCGCGATGTGAGCACGAAGGTCGTTGAATTGATCAATCTTGTGGCCGTTGACTTCGATGATCACGTCATCCGGTTGAATGCCGCCTTTTTCCGCGGCCGAACCGGAAACAACGTCTGAAATCTGACAGGTGCTGTCGCCTGGAACGCTGCGAACGCCCAGGAAAGCTTTGGTCGTAAAGTCGATGTATATTTCCGGCCTTTTTTCGGTCAGTTTTTTGTACGCCGGAAACGGGTATTTGCAGCCAGATAGCTTTAACGAACGCAACGTTTTCATTTTTTCCATCCGTTGAAACGCCGCTGCATCCAACTCCATTTGCGCCAACTCAAGACTACCGAGCGTTGAAAATGCCAACATCTTTTTCAATGCGGCGTCCGAAAATTTACAACTGTCAAAGACGAGCGATTTGATATGCAGTTTGCCGATCCGGTCAATCGTTGACAGCTCAATATCCTGATTACGCATGCGAAGGTCTTCGATCGTCTTGGGAAGCCCAATCGTCGCCAGCGCCGGCCCGGAAAACCGGCATTTGTCGAATTCGAGCGTCGTCAATGACGTGAGGTTTTTAAGCGTTTCAAGCTTGGATTTGTCAATGTATTGTTTTTCGAAACCAATGTGGGCTAACGAGTCCACATTTTCCAGCTCGGCAAACTGCTCACGATTGCCCTTCCAGGATTCGCCGAACCTTGCGATGACACCGGTTTTTGCGTTGATCGCACGGATTGCTCCGTTGCGAATCATCTGGTTTCCCATCTGAAGTTCAAGGACTTCAAAAACGTCTTGAGCTTCGCGACGAATTGGCTGCGCTCGGATTTCGTTTCCGAGTACCAATTTGCGATTCTCTTTGAGTGAACCGCTCAATATTTCATCGATCAGTTTGAGTCTCTCGTTATTTGACATATTTGAACGTGGACGTTTCTGCGTCGATTTCTGCAGCGACCTGGAATTTTCTTTCGCGATCCATTCTTGAATGGCTCGAGTATTGTTTATCGGAGCAAAATTTTCGATCTTTGCGCCAGCCGACTCGAGCGTCTCGATTGCCGTTGACGTCTGTTTTGTCGACCATTCAAATTTCAGTCGCATGAGCTGCGCTTCGAGCTGATCATTATTGACGCCGACCAACAGCTGCAACAAAGCAACGGCTTTTAGAAAAGTGGCTTCGTCTCCGTTGGTAGCAATTTGTTCCAATGTGCGTTTGATACGCCAACATGATTCCGGACTGGATTTAAGGTAATGAATGGCCATCGGCTTCAGAGACTTGGAGCCCAAATTGGCCAATTGCGTTGTAGCCTTTTCGCGTTCGAGATATTTCGGGCTGTCCAACATCTTCAGCAGCTGATTAATGCTCAGTTTCTCGACATCTAACCCGGCTTCTGTTTCAATGTTTGAAATTGATCGATCAGTCGACCTGGCAAATTCTTGACCGCTAGCAGATTCAGGTCGCATCGGGAGAACCGCACAGGTGAGCACAACTGAAATGGCGATCATCGTGCGGGGAATGTTTGTTGGCGTACGAATCATGTTGGCCTTCTCGACTGCTAGCAGTCTCGGGGTAACGAGAGGCATCTGTTTTTTCGCTAATCTGGCGATCTCGTTATTAAATAGTAAACGATCAAGGTTGGATAGCAATGTCGGATCAGCTGAATGCAAGCGTATTAGACTCGCTAATCGAAAGAAACCTGAGAATCGTTACCTTTTAGTCAACGCTTTCTTAGCTAAATGACGATAAGCGTTTAAGCGGCAGTTAGCGCTGTAAATGCGCTAGAATTGGCGCTGATCCAACGATGTAAGTCACAGCCATAGGTTTGAGTTTACTGGAATCCAGCTATGAAGATTCACACGACGAGATTTGGTGCGATTGAGATCGAGCCGGACGACATCTTGTTTTTCAGGAACGGCTTGCTGGGATTTGAGGACTGCCGCCATTGGGTACTTTTGGCCGACGCAGATAACTCGGCAGTGGCATGGCTCCAAAGCATGCAGCATTCAGACATTGCGTTGCCCGTCGTTTCGCCTCGACGGTTTATTTCTGATTATCAGGTTCGACTTGAGCCAAGTGACGTCGAAACTCTTCAACTAACTTCCGTCGAGCAGGCTTACGTGTTGGGCGTTGTGAGTCGAGATGATGAAACACTGACAGTGAATTTGCGTGCGCCGCTTGTGGTCAATCTTGATCGCCGCATCGGCTGTCAGGTTGTTACCGTTGACGCCCAGCCGATGCAATACGAGCTTGCCACGCTTCCAATGAACTTGAGACGGTCTGCTTAGAGTACGTCAGGTAAAACAGGTTGAGACTGACCCGAATCTGCTAGTGTCGGTGACCCAGGTTTTTATCAATGCGAATTGATCTTCCCTCGTTCGGACGTTTCTTCCAGTTTTTTCAAAGCCCTCGACTTTTGCGCGCTTTTCCACACCTGAATGGGATGCGATTACGAAGATAAAGTTTTCTGGTCAGGCAAAGGCGTCTGGATAATTTGATGGCGACATCAATTTCATTGTGGAATAAACCGAATCGGCGGAACAAGCAGTAACCGATTCACTTTTCTCGATTGGCCTTAGCTGGATACCGATAACTCTAAGGTATCTGTCCGCTAGCAAACGAATGGTGGCGAACAGCTAAGCGGCAAGGGATTGCCAACGCAAGGGTTACTTATCTTGGAAACCCCATTGTAAGTAGGCAGTCAATTAAGGTATTTATCAAGTGAAGGAGCCAGCCATGCTGGTCTTGTCGCGACATCGAGACGAAAGCATCATGATCGGTGACGACGTCATGATTACGATCGTCGACGTACGAGGGGACAAAGTTCGATTGGGCATTGATGCGCCTCAGGAAATCCCCGTACATCGTCAAGAAGTGTATGATGCCATCAAACGCGAGAACGAAAAGGCAAGTAAATTGGGGCCTTCGGAAACTCGCGATCTTGGTAAATAGCCGTCACCCAGCTCGCGGTCTTAAGCTCTCTTGCCGCGGTTTCTTCGTCGTCTGATTAAGAGAATTCCCAAAAACAAAATGCTCGACCTGATCGCCGTAGCTGTCTCTGGAACCGGTAGCGGCTCGAGCAGGTTGATCGAATTGTCTGTATCGGTTCGAAAGACGAACTGCCCGCCATTACGAACGATTCCTTTCTGAAACACTACTTCCATCCCGGCAAATATGTCGCCAACCGGCGTCGCCCCGGTCGTCTGCACATTATCAAAATAATTGACGGTGACATTTTGATTTTGGCTGAGGTTAGTGAACTCCTCGAGGTCACTTCCAGCACCTGTTCCGGCCGTAGATGGCAATACGCCACGATCAAAAAGCGTCGTCGATCCGCCTCCATGCATCGTAAAACTTCGAATTTTTTGGCGTGTGTTGTTCGTAAGCGTAAAAGGATCTGTAAATGTTGAGCCAGGGCCTTGAGTCATCGACCAACCATTTTGGCTGATTCCGGTAGCTGTCCAGATACCCGTGTCTGAGGTGTTATTATTAAAATTCACGGTCACTTGCATACCTACCATCGTTGCTGATGTCGTGGAAAACGTCGCGTACCCATCCGCTTCGTAGGTCGTACCGGGCGTTGACAAAATAATCAGGCTTGCGCGACCTTCGTTACACTCGATCAATAAAACGAGCATGGTTAGTTGCAATAAAATGTGACGAAAATTATGCATGTATCTAGAGGGCGATGTCTGCCGGAAAATGTATGCAAGGAAATATTGCGTCGCTTTAGGAATCTGCGTTCTCCAAACGCAACCATGTCGCGTTTTTGAACCTGTTGCAGAGTGACTTTGACGATTAGAACGATTATCCCAATCGCCAAATTGAATTGTTTCCCCCAAGTTTAAGTCGTCTTGAACGAAGAAGGGTTGGTGAGTTGGCGACCGCTTGTTGTGAAAAACACCTCGCCGAGCTAATTGATGTAGCCGGGTGCCTGTTCATCGCCTTGCTCCAGGTTTTTGGCAAGTGAAGCAGTCACGGTACTTGCAAGGTTCTGCATTCTGGGTACTGCGTTCTGGGTACTGCGTACCGAGCACTTGGTCTTGCCCGTCCGATGGTCACATCGGCAAGTCGCGAAGTTCATTCGGCGATGGTCATGTAAGAGGGCGATTCAACATCTCACGTTTCAAACCGACCCTCAACAAGCGAATTTGAACACTAAACGAGCCGCGTAGAGTCTGCACGAAATCACAATCGGGGGAACATCGAACCTTAGCAGGCTTATACATCCACGCAGATTGCCAGGATCTTTTCTACATCGGCGATGTAGCTGGTAAAGAACTGACCAAATTCTGCGTACATGGCACTCGCTTCGTCGAATCGCATGTCGTAAACAAACTGCTTCAAATGAAGAGGATTCGTTGCCCACAGCGTAACACCCCACTCCCAATTGTCGAGACCGATTCCAACGGTAATTAACTGAGAAACTCTCCCCGCGAACTTGATGCCGCTTCTAGCGTGTTCGCCCATTAGCCGATTTCGTTCGGACTCAGAAAGCATGAACCAATTCGCGCCCACAATTCGCCACTTGTTCATGGGGTAAAAACAAGTCACGGGCCAATCAGGGAAAATAGGCGTCAGGCGCTGGGAATTCATTTTTTCCAAATGAGAAGCGTAGGAATTCAGCTTGGTCGAATATGATTCACTGGCAGCGTCTTCACCACTTCGTTGCAAGAGTTCGCCGTATTGTTCGACCGTCTGGACATATTCCGAGAGTTCAGAAATGGATACGTAAGAATAGTTTGCAACGAGGGCAGAGCCCAATCGCGTCGAAAGTAGTTGGTGATGAAACGACTGAATCTTGATGGGATCAGGGTCCATCATCATTAATGAAAAGTCAGCCTTGTGGCCGGAAACCAGTCCCAGTTGAAATCGAGCGAGATCTTGATTGCTGACGACTTGACAAAACTCCTTTTTGCCCGTGATCAAGTCAAGAGGGACGAAACGACCCAATTTTGAGCGATCAATAGAATAAAAGAAGTGGCTGCAATGCCAGCCATCTCCTGGGATAACGGACTCGGTCGCAAAACCCAACTCTTTGATTGAAGCCATTTCGAATCTGTATTGCAAATGGACTAGCGGCTGGATCGCGAACTCTTGGCAGGTCTTTTACATCGTTCGTCCACTTCATTCGAAACGGCGACTGACAGCGCCACCGGAATCATCGAAAGGACGATGACTTAAGAATCTGTTTCAAGGAGATTCCTTACACTCTCGAGTAATCGGTCCATGGTAAAAGGCTTGTGGATATAGTCGGCTACCCCGAGCAACTCGGCATATTCCTGGTGCCGCTGGCCTTCGTTTCCCGTGATCATGATCACTGGAACCGGCACTTCACTATTTTGGCGTAGTCGTTCAAGCACCAAAAAACCGCTCCGCTTTGGCATCATCATATCCAAAATGAGCAGATCCGGATTTTTGGTTTCAGCAACAGCGACGCCTTGATTGCCGTCGCGGGCAACAGAGACCCTGAAACCCTGGGACTTCAGCGCATATCTAATTGAGTCGATGATTTCGGGATCATCATCAACAATCAAAACATGCTTTTCCGATTCTAAGTCTGATTCCGACAGTGAAGCTGCTGATTCTTTGGGTTTTGACATTATTCACTACTGCAGAAAATCTAGCGACAAAAGGGCGGTAGGTGGGGGATTAGAAACTGAATGATAGGCTGCCGATCCTGTTGAATCAATGCTTAAAAGGGAATGGATTGGTCAGTCTCAGATTCCAAATTTCCGTTGTTTCTTTCCCAACAATCAGTTTCGTTGCTCACTTGGCCAAATTGAGAACCCAATTCCCGTTGGGAGTTCATCCGCCGCTGGAATCAGCCGATAAATCGATTACCGAAAATTGCGAAGGAACGCATGATTACCAAGCCAACTTCCCTCAAACTCAGAAGATTTGCATTATGTGGCGTTCCTTTTTTATGGCATTCGGAATTTTCTTGATTCTGCTTGGTCTGCAGTCGCTAGTGGTCGACCAATTTTTGATGACCAGTAATCGGCGAATACCCAAGTTCGTCACAGCGAAAGACGGTATTTTCGCCGACCAATCCGCTGCACCGCTCGCGAACACAAACGGCAATCGGTCGATTCTCCCCTCCTATACGAATCAGTACCCAGGGGCCTTCCAACGACCTAGCTTTCAACAATCAGCCTTTGGCCCCAGTCGCTTCAACCAGGGTTCATCAGGAAACATCAACCAAAGATCAAATTTCGGCCTTGCCGGTTTTGGCCGATCCAAAGCGACTTCGCAAAACGAAGCCTCACCGAATTCCCCTCCGATTCTCGTTTCGCCCGCCGCTCTGAATCGACCGCAACGGGTTATTGCGACACAGGATTGGATGCCTTGGAGTTTATTGGCGGCTGGTACTTTGATAGTACTCTATACGCGTGCTTCCAGCCCCGGCAACGAGAAATAGATAACTCGTCCCCTGATGGTTACCAGTTTCAATCGGCCGAACGTGTTGTTGTTATGCTGGATGTAACCGGACTTAATTCGACTGGTGATTTTGGTGCCGGCTCGATAAATTGAAAACAAAGGGTGGCAGGCTACATGGCTTGGATGGAAAGTGTCTTTTGACTCGCTGTGACGTTCGTAACAAATAAGCAAGGTTTCAAGCGAATAAACCGAGCCGAAGACCGGTTGTACCGGTCGCTGGCTTTACAGCCCGAATACGTCAACCTAGCATGGATCTAAAATGCAAGAATTTTGTCCTTTTAGTAACTGGAAGCGCCGCGCGCGACCCTTGTCTCACATCACCACGATATGAATCTGCCTGACAACATGACCCTCCGGGCTACTTTAGAGTCTGGGCGAAAAGAAGCTGCACAACGGTCCCTGTTGGCTGAGGGAATTGCATGGACGGGTCGGATCGCGATTTTATCGGCGGTCATTGTATCGCCCTGGCTCATTGGAGGTGTTCAACATTGGGCACAATTTTGGATCACCATAGCCGCCCTTATTGGACTTGCTTTCTGGTGGTTTGAAACGGCTTTGTACAAAAAGGACAAACAGGTCCTTCCGTATGTTTTGCTGCCGGTTGTAATTGGGTTTGCGATCGGACTGTTTCAACTGATGCCACTCCCCGATGGCCTTTCCAATCTGTTGCTCGGTCGCCAGACCGAGTTATACGAACGTTACACGGTCGACGGACAAGTTATTGCAGACGGCATTGACGTGTCCCATCGTATTCCCAAGCGAAGTTCATTGAATCAAGAAGGGACCAAGCATCACCTGCGATTGATGATTATTGCGATCGCTGGACTACTGCTTGGGTGCAGGTTATTTCGCACGCGAAGAGACATTTTTCTATTGTTGTCCGCAATCACTATCAACGGGGTTGCGCTGGCCCTGTTCGGTTTGGTACAGCAACTGACAACCAATGGCCAGCTACTTTATTGGTCGATTCCTCTGACTCAGGGAGGACGCGTTTTTGGACCGTTTGTGAACCGCAACAATGCGGCGGGATACTTGCTACTTTGCCTGGCAGGTGCGATTGGATTGCTGGGAATGGTTGTCGGACAACGCCGGACAGTTGGCCCAAATCAAATGGTTAGTCGTGAGATTCCAGTTTGGCGGCAATTTAATTATCACCTCCTGCATTTCATCGCGGACCTGACGGCAACGAAGCTCTCTGCCATCCTGGCCATTGTGGTTTTGGCAACAGGTGTTATGGCTTCATTATCGCGCGGTGGCGTTCTTGCCCTGCTTGGCGGCGGCATCTCGACGATACTTATTTACGGCCTCGCACGGCGACCAAAAAACACAGGGTTCTTACTGCTCCCATTGGTAATCTTGACGTTTGCATTGTCATCCTGGATCGGTTTTGGAGATGCCTTGATTAATAGGTTCGAAGGTTTTGACGCCCAAAAATTGGCTCAGCAAGAACAGAGAATCAAAAACTGGACCGACACATTTCCAGCGACGAGGGAAATGGGAGTCTTGGGTTCCGGACTGGGTAGCTACAGCGGAGTTCATCGGCTTTATCGTACAGACCGCGAAATCAGGCTCTTTCGATTCGCAGAGAATCAGTATTTTCAGTCGCTGGTCGAATCTGGCTGGCCTGGATTTCTGGTGTATCTTATGGCGTGGGGAATTTGCTGGTCGTACGTGATTCTGCTGATCTATCGAGGCACTTCGTCAAATACAGTTGCGCTGGGAATGGCGGGCGTATTTCTGCTGGTCTCGCAGGGGATCGCATCGTTTTTTGATTTCGGCTTTTACATTCCTGCCAACATGTTGTTGTTTGCCGTGATGATTGGGTTCATCGGTTGTCACGCTCATGGGCTCGCCGGACGTCTGAAACAGAATTCGTGGCTGCAATTCCAGACGCCAAACGTATTTGTGCAAGGAGTCTTGCTGTTGGTTTTTGCCGGTGTAACCGTCGCTGCGCTGGATTTGTATCGAAAATCGGATTTGGATATGGCGATGGAATACAACCTCAACACGAGCAATTACGATTCGCCTAATCTTGAGCAAACCAACGCCGCAATCGAGAAAATCAGCCCGTTAGTCAAGCGAACGACGTCGGTCGAAGGACTGAACTACCTGGGTGACCTCTGGGTGCATCGAGCGCGACTCGAATTTTTTGAACAACTGGTTTCTTTACCTGGTTTCAATTTGTTGGAGGGTGAAGAAGTAGAGAAAACGAAAGAGGAGTTGTGGAGTTTTACTCAGCTGGGACGTATGCACGAGAACGTGCATTACCTCAGCAAAGATGTCTCTCAATATCAAGCTGCGAGATTTTTGGAATACGATTTCATTGCGCAGAATCTGCCGGGGGCGATGAACTATTACCAAGTCAGTCGTCAATTATCTCCGCTCCAACCTCAAGTTCACAAACAGATTGGAAAGATTAATTCGCTTATCGGAAGCAACGATGCTGCGTCGGCCGATTTTGAACGTGCGGTTGAGTTGGCTCCTACCAACTCCGAACTGCGGCTGACCGCGGGAGAGTTCTATTTGCAAGCTGGACGGATGGAGGCCGCTGCCCCGCATTTCCGGCGTGTCCTTGAACTGGATCCGGATCGGTTCAAGAGTGTGTTGCAACTGTTAACCGGAAGGAGTAACAAGAAAATTGATCCGGTTGATGAGAGTGTGATCTTTGAAACGATTATTCCGGACGATCCCGAGATGTTGTTCCAATTCGCCATGCGATTTATGGACGAATCGTCCCCCAATAAGCTAAAAGTTCTCGAGAAAGCTGATTTAATCCTCGGCGAAGCTTCGCTTTCCGATCCGGATCTCGTCTTGTTAAGCGGTAGGATAAAGCTTGCAAAAGGCGATATGGCCGCTGGAATCGAGCAGTTTGAAAATGCTCTCCGGAGTGAACCAGGTGACGTAAAGACGCGCGTTAAACTCGCCCGGTTGTACTTACAAGCCGGAATGCTTGACGAAGCAAGAAAAGAAGCGGAATATCTGATTCGAATTAATCAAAGAAGTGCTGCGTACAAGAAGCTGGTAGCGGAAATTGAAAATGCAATCAAAATAGAAGATGAGCGAACCAAACAGGAACAACTGCCGTAATTTTCCTCGGCACAAGACTTTGAAATAACATCAATGATCATCCCCATTTCCGCATTCACACTCTCTTTTTTAATAGCACTGTTGCTTGTGCCTTTGTTAGCGCGCGTAGCGAATCTGGTCGGATTAGTGGACCTTCCTGATGACAACAGAAAGCTGCATAAATCGGCCATTCCAATGGTTGGCGGAATCACGATTTTCGTCGCTGCCTTCGTGGCCATTCCAGCCTTGTTGTTCTACTTCGCGGATTCGTTTCGATTTCGGCCGTCCGACGGGACCGAACTTGGCGGAATGCTGATGGGAGCTGCCCTTCTATTGATCGTCGGTTTGGCAGACGATTTTTGGAATCTTCGCGGGAGGCAGAAACTGATCGGCCAGATCATTGCAATCACCGTCTTGATCATTAGCGGATTTCAATTTGATCATCTGACGTTCGCAGGCTTTCGGATTGAGTTCGGGATATTTTCGGTTCTCGTTGTTTACGCCTGGATGCTCGCGGCTATTAACTCCATCAATTTGCTTGACGGTGCCGATGGATTTGCCTCAACCGTTGGGATTGTCATGAGCTTGGCGTTGAGTGTGATGGCGATCTACCAAGGCAAAATGGTTGATGCGGTCATCGCGCTTTCCCTGGCCGGTGCATTGGTGGGTTTTTTGAGATACAACTTTCCACCGGCGAAGGCCTATTTGGGCGACTCCGGAAGTATGCTGATCGGTTATATGCTGGGCGCGATGGCGATTCGTTGTGCCTTTAAACAGGCGACAGCCTACGCTTTTTTTGCTCCCGTTGCTCTATTGGCGATTCCGCTGATTGACACTGCGGCTGCCATTATTCGTCGCCGAATGATGGGGCGCAGTATTTATTCGGTTGACCGAGGTCATTTACATCATCGCATGATGAAACAAGGCTATAGTCCTCGGGTCAGTTTATTGTGGGTCGCATTGCTGTGCACGATGACGGCAGTTGGCGCCATCATGGCTTTGGTCTATCGCAAAACTGAATACGCGATTGCTTCGATTGTGATTGTTGTACTTGTCTTATTCTTTGCCCGAATTTTCGGATTGGCGGAGTTTCGACTCGTTTCAAACCGAGCACTTTCAATCGCGAGATCTTTCCTCGGAGCGTCGCATGGCGACAACAGTCATGTGCAAAGCTCGGTTCATGTTCAGGGGAGCCGAGATTGGCAAGAGCTTTGGGAACAAGTTTGTCAATTCGCCGACGAACATGAAATTAATGAGTTAACCATGGATTTGAATGTTCCGTGGATGCATGAATCGTTTCATGCCACGCGTCGTCGGACCGGCACTAAAAAGGATGCCACTCGTGAATGGTATGTGCAATTGCCGCTTGTTGTTGAAGGTCGATTGTTTGGCCGGATTGAAGTGCTGGCTGCCAAGGATGGACTATACACGCATCATCAAATCGTTAACGACATGCTGAAGATCACCGCGGACATTGAGTTTTCATTGGCAGAAATTTCTTCCCCTACCACCACTCCGATGACTGAAGAAGAAAGCGTTCCAGTGAAAGCACCTGATAGCACTGACGACACGGATTCGCTCCTATCGAACACTTGACCTTTTCTTTCGAAAACGCAATCGAATGGGAAACGTAGAGACCGCCAAAACCTGTAACCCTCCGCGTTTTCGAAAAAATTTTGTGATCTCACTGCATTGTTGTACAATATTTCCGTAAGACTTCGTTCACAAATGGAGATGTGAAATGAGCGGCACTCCTTTCTTTGCAAGGCCTTGTCCAACGTGCGGTCGGATGACTCAGATCAAAGTTTCTTATCTAGGCCGTCAAGTCTGTTGTCAGCATTGTGGTCGCGAGTTCACCGCGATTGACCCAGATTCAGAATCTGCAGCACTTGATGATCCGGTTCAATATTGGATTAATTTTACAGATCATGCGGTCGCCATGTCCGACCCAAAGTTACGCCATCCAAGGTAGTGTCCTGAATCGGCGGGTGGGTCGAATTTCACCGAGCGACTCGAAAAAGCCGAAGAATCGTTGAAACTGAATTCCTGCGTATTATTCTGAGTTAAACCGGCACACGGTTCTTGCCGTAATTCTAAGACATGCAAAAATAGGTTATCACGTGTTTCAGGATATTTCACCGAGTTAAGTTTATGAGGGGTTTTTCGTGAGTTTAGCCAAGAAGTCGATGGTCGCATGTACGTTGGCCGTATTCGTATTAAGCGCTTCCAATACCGCCAATGCGCATATGCCTTTCAAGAAGCGGCTAGAGAGCAAGTATCCGGGAATGAAGGTCAGTTGCAACGCCTGTCACGTCAAAGGCAAACCCAAGACCGAACGCACGAAGTTCGGCAAGCTGTTTGTCAAACAGCTCAAGAAGACCAATCCGACGCTAACGAAGGATTACAAGCCAAAAAAGGGTGATGAAAAGAAAGCGTTTGAGAAAGAGACGTTGATCCCGGCGTTCGACAAAGCTCTGAAAATTGTCAAAGCCGAGAAGAACGAAGAGGGCCAAGTTTACGACGAGTTAATCAAGAACGCTGAAATTGCCAACATCAAAAAAGATCCGAAGTACAAGCCGCCTGGATCGGACAAAACCGGGGGCGAGCAAGGCAAGAATTCTGGCAGCCAGTAATCCGTCGGCGTAGCGAGTCACACGAAGCGAGAATAACGATGCTGGTTGTTGATGCAACTAGCATTTTTTGCGGGAGGGCAGTTGGCAAATTTGTTGTAAGGTGGGGCGAGTTTTTGTACGTTGGGCATTTTTGCCCGACAAACGACGTGCGAGAGTGGCCGAACAGTCCTGCGATAAAATCGGCCCACATCGTGTTGGTGAATCCAATTGACAGATGGGTCATTGGGTCGATAATTGGGGTTCCAATAAAACAGGGGCGTTTAGCTCAGTTGGCTAGAGCATCTCGTTTACACCGAGAGGGTCGGGGGTTCAAGTCCCTCAACGCCCACTTCGAAAACCCCGAAGAACTTTGGTTTCTGCGGGGTTTTTCTCGTTTCTGATCTTCATCGTCCTGATCGCCCAAACCACTCCAATTGTCCTGAATTTTCTCGCTTGGGCTCTCGCATAGGGGCACGTTGGGGGACGCGCAACTACTGTCATACGTGCGCCGCCGCGCTGGGATCACCATCCTCAATCTGTGAGAGTATCTGCGTAATTTCAGTCATCGGCGCAACTTTCATGAACAACTTGCACGCCTGTGATTATACGCTTGCCGCTGTCGCGACGCCTCCTGCCAGACGGGCTGTTTTCACAGCGGTGATGATGTCGCCAATGATCTGGTCGGTGTCGAATTGCTCAGCGCCCCGATCCCGCACACTGTGGTGATCTATCGATTGGACCTGCTCAATGGTCTCCAGGAAGACCACCAGAGCCAGCACGTCGGCGCCGGCTTCCGCACGCTGTTTCACCCGGCTGAAGAGCAATCGGGTAGCCGGCTGGCGAAAGACTCGCCTGCGCGTCTGCGATTGCCTAGAATGACCCGCATGGCAGAACTAAAATATACGTCCGATACCTCCCAAGAATCGCTCGAAGTGCAGCTGGCCTGCCGGCGCCGAATGAGTTCTCGTGAACGGATGCGGCAAACGCTGGTGATGTCACGCCGCATGAGAAACATGGCGATGGATGCAATTCGGAGGCGACATCCGGAATTGGGAGACGCAGAAGTCGGTTTGATGTTTATCGAACTGACCTACGGAAAGTCACTTGCTGACGATGTCCGCCGCTGGCGCGCGGAGCGAGAAACTTGAGCGATTCTGATGATCTAGTCGACGCGCTGTTACCCGTCGTCGAAGCCTTGCAAAAACTCGGGATTCGACACTACGTTGGTGGCAGCATCGCCAGCTCATTTCACGGCGCCACACGATCCACGATGGACGTCGACCTCGTCGCGGAACTGAGCGAGGAAAAAATCTCCGAATTCGTGGGCTGCTTCGGTGATGAGTTTTATCTGAATGCAGCCGCCGTGCAAGATGCGGTGAAGCGGCGTTCCTGTTTCAATCTCATTCACCTTCCATCGTCATTCAAAGTAGACGTCTTCATCAGTCGGGAG
>JAHEJI010000060.1:18250-27688 GCA_024638965.1 Planctomycetaceae bacterium | reverse complement strand
CAACGCAGTCTGGTCATTGATTTGATTTGTAAATTCATCGACCGGGAATGCTCCGTGCATCCATTCAACCTGCTGCAGTCGACCGTGGCTGTTGGCCGTGTAAATCTCGATCATTTTGAATGACGGTGCGTGAACCAGAACGTTTGCACGATCACCTGAAATACTTGTCCGAACGACTCGTTCGATGGCCTGATCGCCCCCGGCTGTGATCACGATCCGCTCGGCTGGTAGCTGAAGCTGTTTGGCAATCAGGTTTGTTAGCGCGTCCAGAGATGGATAACGCGTCACATCATCCGGCGACAATCGGGCGAGTTCGTGCGATGGATCTTTCAACACGCAACACGATTCGTTGAAGTTAAGACGCAATCGAATCGGCTGATCAAATTCGGGTGTGTGATAGGATTCGCGTTCTTGAGTGGACATGATTTGTTCTTTCGATCGCCAGGGCTCGCTGAGGTTGATATTGCGTTACTGCTCTGCCGGGACTTCACACAGGAACTCCAGTAACTTCTGGCGAAGCTGCTAACCATAAGTGGCAGTTCGTAGTACCAGCTTTAACCGAAATTTCCACCGAAGGCGGGGTTACAAACATGTCTTTTCGACAATTCACCAGGCTAATTTCCGGTCTTCCTGTCAGCGCTTTAAGCCAGAGATGGCATAAAAAAACGCTGACCGCGGTGGCCAGCGTGTCAATTTGTTAATCAACGAGTCCACAACCGTCATTTAATAAAATGCGAACGATGCAAATGATGATGGCTGTCGGGGTGCGTGATGTTCATGTCGTCAAATTTAACCGTGGCAGACCGAAAGTCAACTTCTATTTTCAAGTTCGAGCTATTCCGAGGACGTTCTCACGACTGGGTGGCTGATAATCAAGTCGTCAACCCGGTGCATCAATCAAGACGACAGGTGAATTCTTTCGCCAATTTCATTGATCACCTGATCCATCGTCTGAAATCGCTTCCGCCGCGAATTGCGTTGGGCTTGTTGTGCGATTTCGCGAAGAGTTTCCATGTTTTTGCCATCCAGACCTGGTGACAGATCGAGTAGCGAATCCAAAATCGCACCCGTCGAAAATATGTCTGTGCGAAAGTCGATTCTGTGGGGTTCATTGCGAATGGATTCCGGCGAGTTGTAACGAGTTGGATTGGCAAGCGGCTCAATCAAGCCAAATTGGTACCGCCCGTCAAGCGTCAGACCAAACTCAGAAACCGAAACTTGCAAACCTTCGTCGATGTAGATATTAGTTGGGTTCAGATGCCGATGAACCACGTTTTGACTGTGAGCATATTTTAGCGACTGACAGATCTGCCCGAAGACTTGAAGAATACTAAACAAATCCAATTCTATTCCACTTTCGATAATCCTGGCTAACGACCACCCCTTGATAACTGGCATCGCAAAATAGCATCGCGACTCGTCCCACGCGCCAAACTGGATAACACGCAGAATGTTTTCGTGTTTCAACCAACTCGCATTATTTCCGTCATGAATCAATTGTGCCCGGTGATCGATGGAAGCAATCAGGCCTTCATGCGGGATGATGATTCTGACACGGCGATCCATCACCAAATCGGTGGAAAGATATACCCTGCCAATGGAGGTCGTGCCAATCTGCTCGCCCAGGCGAAAAACGTCACACCCTCGATGACTAAAGAGTGATTCAGACGTTTCTGGAAAGACACTTTCCAGAACCCTTTGCGCGTTTGAATCGATTCGCGAATTGTCATCGCCTTCCGGGCGTACCGATTCGATCGCTGCGCTTCGCATTCCCAGCTCGAGCGGTCCCGGCTCAAGCGCCTCAAGTTTCGCCAGGCACGTATTGCAGGTTTCGAGATGTCCGGCAATCTGATTGATGTCAGGCAAAGACACTTGTCCGTTGTTGAACAGCCGCAGCGTTGTCTCAGACAAGCATCTAGTTTTTGCCACGATATTGCCGGAAAGAGATAGTTTCGAGTTGAAAAACGATTGAAGAAGACTGTGCGTAAGAATCGGCGAGCCCGTTTTAGACCAAGTCGCTGAATTCCTCGCGAATACTGGAAAGAATTCGCGATTTGGTTTGATAGACGCTGCCCACCGAGATATTCAAATCTTGAGCGACATCGCGGGGAGTCTTGTTTTCCAGTACAACCCGCGTAAATACATCCGTATGCTGTTGCGAACAGTTGCCGTAAACCCAATTCATGATTCGTCGAAACAGGATTCCATTTTCAACCGAATAGAACCCGCCTTGTTTCGCTGACTTCCCTGAAAACGAGTCAAACATACTGCTATACGATTCATGTGCACCAGGAATCTGATGCAGCATCGCCAAAGCTCCTGTGCCACCCGTCGCTTCGACCTGATCTTTGCGATAAAGACTTCGGATCAGATTTTCTGTAATGGTTCGCAAGTATCCACGGAACGATCCTCCGTTCGCCCTCCTGGTGAAATTGTCAAGGGATTTTGCCAGTCGAGCAAAGACTTCCTGTCGAACGTTTTCAACATCATGACCGCGAATGCCCCTTTGCCGAATCCAATAATCAATCAGAGGCGTGTAGAGCTTCACGACGCGAACCCAGGCTTGCGGGTCATGATCTCGAGCCCGTGAAAGCAGGCTATCGGACGTATCCAAATCTGACTTTTTCGAATTGGGGTTCTTGTCGTCAGTCATTTTGGATTGGCGGGCTAAACTTTTCTTTTTTGTTCGTCCGAATGCCCAATCATAGATAGACTCCATTCCCCATCCAAGAGAGTCGTCGGGCAAGAAACTTGCATTTACCTAAAAACCTTAATATTTAGAGGGATTTTGAATCCAATCCAAGTCGCGGCTCGGATGCATTAGCAGACACTCGAGAGAGTTGTAATATTTAAACGAAAAAATCGAAAATCAGGAATCGTCGCAAGTGGAAAATTGGAAACAAAAGACGTAAGTAGTTTGCGTTTACTGGAAACGGTCCTTGGACAGGACGTATTGACCGGTGTCAGTGCTGCTGGGGTTTTTTAGATCAACGACGTTAAAGTTGTTACGACATACATCCAGTGCAGCAACGGCGTTATTTACATTACCGACTCGGTCACTTGCCTAAATTTTAAATGATACGACAATAGATGATCTGGATTCTAGAGAATCGTAGTCATATTCATTTTCAGGACTATCCCAGTTGTCGGTTGAAATTCCACTACTTGCAAGAGTTTCAGAAGGCGACCAGACTGCCGTAGCCGATTGTTTAAATCGTTACGGCGGACTTGTTTGGTCTCTCGCAAGACGCATGTGCCCGGACTACCAGACTGCGGAAGATGCAGTCCAGGATATTTTTCTGCAAGTCTGGAAATCGGCGGGCCGGTTCGATTCGTCAATTGCGGGAGAAGCAACTTTTGTGGCGATGATCGCTCGTCGGCGGCTAATTGATATGAGTCGAAAAAAATCCTGGAAACAAGCTCAGAAAACAACCGGTGTTGAACCGAGCCAACTCGATCAATACTCTTCTGCGACAGTCGGCGTTGAGGAACGACTGGAGCTGAACGACGAAGCTGCTAAAGCAGCTGAAATGCTGAAACAACTTCCAAACGACCAACAAGAGGTATTGCGTCTATCCATTTACGACGGGTTTTCCCATTCACGAATTGCCGAATCAACCGGATTGTCGCTGGGAACGGTCAAAACGCATATACGACGAGGCTTGATTAAATTGCGAGAGGCTCTGTTTGCAGCCGAAAATTCGCCCGCGGAAACGATTCAAAGAGGGGAGGTGTAATCATGAATACCGAATTAAATCCCCTCTTTAATCGGCTCGAAGAACTCATGGTTTTGAAAGTGACCGAGGGTCTCGACGCTGCCGATCAACGTGATCTAGATCAAACTGATTGGTCATCGCTTGGCAGCGAACCCGAACAGGAAATTGAACAATTTGAACGGGCCGCGGCCGCGTTTGCGGTGGCTTTTGATCAGGCGACACACGAGCCATTACCTGCAAATATTCAAAAAAAAATTTTGACGAACGCGGAAGCAGCGTTGGCTGTCGTTGGGATGAATCGAGTTGACGAAGCGCTTCGCGATCAAGATTCTTCTGGTGCCGAGAATCGAACGAAGATCGTCGAAAGTGTGTATGCGCCGCCAAGCTGGCGAGAGGGATTGGCGCTGTTGGCGATGGCTGCCTGTCTGGCTTTCGTGATTTTCAACTGGGATGTAATTTTCGAGTCGGGCAACACAACTGGCCCAGTCGCCGAGCTTTCAGTCGTCAAAAAAATGGAGTTATTCGTCGATTCAAGTCCGACTGATCTAGTTGACGTCGCTTGGACTCAAAATACCGACAAAGACGCGAAAGGCAAAGTTGTCTGGTCCGACTCGCGACAAGAGGGCTACATGGTCTTTGAGGGCCTGGACATCAACGATTCAAAAGTGAATCAGTATCAACTTTGGATTTTTGAAGATCTGAATCAGAAATATCCGATTGACGGCGGCGTGTTCGACATCAGTTCAACAGGCAAGACGGTGATTCCGATTGATACCCGAATTCCGGTTGACAAAGTGGTTCGGTTCGCAATTACCGTGGAGGAGCCGGGGGGCGTTGTCGTTTCGGAACGCGAGAACATTCCGATTTTGGCGGATGTTAAATCCACGTAAGACCATCACTCGCTAATATACCGAGGGTTTGAAAAGACAAGAGCCAACAAAACGTCGGCTCTTTCTTTTGCGCAGAATTGAAGACTGCTTGTTGAGCACTGGGTCGTATTATTACTTGTCCGCGATATCTTCGCGTTGGGCAAAACGAAAACTCAAGTCTTGCAGCAGTTCCTCAATTTTTTCGTTCGCTTCTTCGGTTTGGTTAACGATCATCAAGCCGCCCAGGACTTCAATCGTTCCGTCGCCATTGGTATTGTCCCAACTGTCCGCAACTACCGTCTTTTTGATGGCATCGACCAGCAGGGTTTCGGCGGTTATATATTTCTTTACTTGGCCACCAATACCACCGCCGCCACCGCCGAAACCACCGCCACCAGCGACTGCCGGCGAATCGGTCTTTTGACTATTAGCTTCCGAGTCCTTTTCATTGGATTCTTGCACAGCTTCGCTAGCACTCTCATCCTGTATGTAGCAAAAGAGCCCGCCGCCGCGACTTCCGCCACCAAATCCTCCGCCTCCTATTCCACCACCCCGAACCTGTCCGATTCGATCAGCTTCGAGCTCGGTAATTCTGGCAAGCAGATCGCTCACGTCGAAAATTCGTCGAGCAAAAAAGTCAGGGTCGTCTTCCACGTCAAGTGAAATGATTTTCACGATGCCATCATGAATTACGTACGTTGCATTATGCGGCTTCAACAACAGACGCAATGCCTTGTTCGCAGGTACACCGGCAACTCGAAAGGTGATCGGTTCATCGTAGGACAGCGAATCATCTTGTGCCGTCTGATCTAGAATGAACGGCACGCCGAATTCAGCTTCCAATCGATCCAAAATCTCGCCAAATTCCGTTTCTTGGTCATCAAAGGCGTACTCTTTCAAAAGTGCTTTTCTTGCTTCCTTGGTGCGACGTGTCGAATCCGACATTGAAATCTCGTCCGGCACGATAGCAGTAGTTTCCTTGGAACCGGGCGCTACGAAAGAGCTGTCGCTGGCGACCGTTGAATCGGGCGCACCAAACCGAGTCCCCGACGGCCACATGGCCATGACCAATAATGCCGTCAGGAACAGGCCCGCTATCGAAAGAGTCGCAAATCTCATCATCCACCTCCGCTGATAAGTCTCTGAAATAAACTGAAACTGTCCCGCCAAAGAAGCCGCGTCACCGAATTCTTCCAATGCGATGCGAGTCGCCTCATCGGCACTTACACCGGACTCCGTTAGTTCGGCAACCCTCAATTCAAGATGATCGCGCAGCTCACCGGCGATCTGTTCCGTCTGCCCCCGCTTCAGCCGCAGCAATCGGCTGACAAGGGTTAAATAGTTCTCAAATTCTTTGTTCGTCATCTTCGCCCCTTTCTCGTATTGGATATTGTCTGGAAGAGAGACGATTGCCATACGATTCCTTGCGACTGCCTACTCCATTAGCTTGTTAACCCGCCAATCAACGAAGAAACACATTCGGCATACTGATTCCACTGATTCACTTGAACGGTCAAACGTTTTTTGCCTTTGGCCGTGATTTCATACCACTTTCGTTTTCGACCGGTCGACGAATCCCATTTGCTGCGAATCAGCTTGTCCGATTCCAGCCGATGAAGTAGCGGATAGAGTGTTCCCGCCGGTAGTTTCACCTGACCATCCGATGCCAGGTTGATTCGCTTCTGAATCAGATAGCCATACTGAGGTTCCCCCGCAACGACCGATAAAACCATCAAGTCCAGGCTGCCGCGCAACAGGTCTCGTTGAAATTTTTCACTCATTGACATTCCTTTTCTGTATATTGCAGCTCTATGTATAGCCGGACGATATATTGGTGTCAAGCAAAAATTGATGCGAAATGGGAGGAGTGGAGCGAATAAGAAATCTTGGCCAACAAAGGGCGAAAAGGGATCCCGTTTCACTCGAAATAACGTGGGATATGCATCCTGCCTCGTCATCCGTGCGTTTATGTAGCCGAGTCTGGGACAGACTCGGACACCCCGTCTCAGCCTGGGACAGGCTGAGCTACAGTTACGACTCGGCAGGTTTCACGACGATTCGATTGCCGATCGCTTGCACAACTTCGATGGATTGGCCTTTCTCAATCATCCGGCCATCAGAAATCACATCGTAGACTTTCCCATCGATGCGGGCTTTGCCCGAGGGAACAAGTCGTGTAATCGCTTGACCATTGCGACCTTGAAGATAGCTCCAATCGACAACTGCACTTGGATCTCCATCACCGGCCAAACCCGATTCATCATGGGACGTAGGCGGCTCAAGCATCATCCGCCTCAGGTACGGCGTATTCGGAAGGACTTTTCTCAAAATCGCGATCGCCACAAAGAAACCCATTGCTCCGGCTAAGACCATCGAAAGAGAAATGGGCAGACGATTAAGTTCTTCTGAGGTTCGTGGAATGATGAATGTCTGCGAGGCCAACACAATGGACACAATCACCATCAACAGCCCGCCCACACCGAAGATCCCGAACCCCGGGAGGATAAACAACTCCATTGCAATGAACACCACTCCGACCAAAAACAAGATTATTTCCAACCAATGCGCGTTGCCATCGAGGTGTTGACTCCAAAAGAATGCAATCAGGCAAATCGTGCCAATGAAACCAGGCACCCCGATTCCAGGGGCAGACATTTCGGTGGACAGAAAAAAAACGGCTCCGAACAGCAGCCACGGCGCGACCATTGGCGATGCCAAAAAGTGGGCGATTTTTTCCAGCCAGCGATCGGTGACCGTCGGCGTTAGCGTTTTTGGTTGTGTTTCAAGTTGATAAAACGTCTGCAGACTTTCCATGTCCTTGCTAATCGCTCGAGCGAGAAAAAGTTGCTCCGCCGTATTCGCGTCGATTCCTTCGCCGACTCCCAATGGCCCCAGCGGCACCCAGGAATCAGGATCCTCGAGCGATTCATGTTCGTCACTGGAAAGCAAACGGACTTGTCCCGAATTCCGCTCTCGATACCGTGTGACTTTGAATTCGGGATCCACGACCGCACGAAAAATTGACCAGTCCCGACCTTTGGTGCGAGCAAGATCGGTTACGTTATCTTGCGTGTCAGTGATCCATTCGGGATCCACGGGCGGATCGGGCATGCCGCCGATTTCGGCTGCCGGCGACATAATCAGGTGATCACAACTCAACGCAACCATCGCAGCCGGACCTCGGGCGACGCCCGTGACAAACGCGACCGTGCGAACCTTGTTCGAATCGTATTCGGCAATCTGGGAAGCCAATCGCAAACATGCGTCCGGATCGCCGCCACTCGAATTCATCCGAAACACAATCAAATTTGAACTGCGTCCGTTAAGTGCGCGAACCACCCATTCGACTGTACGTCGATCGATGTAATCGGGAAACTCGAACTGAACAGCGTCCCAATCCTGCCCCAGCTTTGGATCGCCTTCCAGCGAAGAAGGTGCCACTTGAAGCGCTCGAGCCAGGTCGTTCCGTGAATTGACACGATGTCGGATCAACCGATAGTCATGTAGTTGTTTGCTGTTAAACAGCGCCATGCTGTCGCTCGCCGAAATGGTATTCGACTCGATCACATCGCCCGCCAATTCCAGCTTATCCAGCTCTTTGGCATCCACATAGACAACGCCACTATTCGTGGAAACTCGGTAAAGCCGTTGCCTCGGATCGACCATGCTCATCACCAGCGGCATCGGCAACGTGAGACGTACCCCCGCAATGTTCCGATACATATCCAGCACGATCTGGTCTCTGTTTTTTTCATCGGCCCCAGCCAAGCCAATTGCGGCGTCTTGATGCATCGCAATATCGTTCGCGGCGATGGCGACCATCACAGCGTGACCATTGAGTTGGCTGGTCGGCTTTTTTTTAATAGCCAGGTTTTCGTCAGAATACGTTCGAGCCGCGGGGACATAGGCGATCGTGCGAACGCGGCTCATATCGGGGCCGATGAGATAACGGGCAAGTTCCAAGCAGCTTTCGAGTTTGCTCCCACGACCCGTTTTTCCGTTTGCCGTATCAAACTCAAGTACGATGACCGGCCGGTCTTCGGGCTTGATCACCGTCGGCGCTTTTTCGACCAATCGTTCCAGTGTTTGGCGGACACTCGTGGCGTTTGCTGAATTGATTGGAAGGGGGACCTGGACGAGATACGCAACTCGCGAGTCATTTTCGCTTTCCGTCGGCACGGCATCGACGGACTCAGTCGGCTCCACTTTCTCCTGAGCACCCAGCAGACAAGGTTGAGCTGTCAATAGAAAACCAAACAATCCCAATGCGAGGAAACGCGTGCGAATTGGAGGACGGAGTGAATCGCCGTGCAGTTGTTTTGCTTGCATTTTGTTCTTCGAGAATTGTGTTCGTTAGACTCCACCGGATCGCTACTATTATATCCGTTTGAAAATCGAGGCAATCGCGATCTATTCGCCCGATTTCGACGAATCTTTGCGAATTGCTGCCGGATGAAGCTAGTTAAGAGGATTTGCGAGTATGCTAATCTGCACATTGCGCGCCATTTCGCTCGATCAAAATTGATGGGCGGCATCTCCTTTTGCGGGCACGTTTGCGGGCATGCCTTTCGAGTGGGTTGCATAAAGACGCGCTCAACGACAAAAAAAATTTCAGTTTCTTTGCGAAAATTCTGACGGCCAGCCCGCTACGGCGGGCTGACACAAGCCTGGGACAGACTCGGCTACATTTTTCTCATTCTTCGTCCCGGTGAGACCAAGAAAACCATTAATTTTAGTGTAAAACCGTACACCAATCCCTCTTGACGCGCCTCGACAAATCTCCATAACTAATGTTATTAACTAACTCTTGTGTGCCCGAAACGGATTTCTTTGTGCACCTTTTGTGATTAGCA
>JAHEJI010000060.1:0-18240 GCA_024638965.1 Planctomycetaceae bacterium | reverse complement strand
TGCCAACGTCCTTTCGATTGGAAATAAAAAGCTGGGACGTTGACTTGAATGGGGTTGCGAAACCACTTTTTGGAAAGGAAGCCGTGATGTTAGTGCTGTCACGCCGCGAAAACGAAAAAGTCTTGTTCCCAAAACTCGGCATCTCCGTCGAAGTTGTACAAACCAAGGGAAATTCCGTTCGACTGGGGATTGAGGCACCTCGAGAGATTCGAGTGATCCGGGGCGAGCTGACCGACGAATGTGACGTCGAGTTACGAGCGACTGATCCATCATTTAATCGACGCGACCCGGTTACCTCGGCAGCGTATTCAAAAAACGGTTCCTCACAAGTCGAACTTCGCAAACAACTCGATGCCGCCAACCTTGCCATTCATTTGGCGCAAAACCAATTGCAGCAAGGTCTGAGCGACCGCGCGGAAGCTGCTCTCGATCAAGCGTTGCATTGCCTGCGCTGCCTGGATAACGTTCTGGCAATGAATGAACGCGCCGCAGATCAAGATGTAACCGTTCGGGAATCGGTTATGAACTACGAAATTGATCGCAAACCGTTGGCCGTGGTTACGAGCAACAACGGCCCTGCGGAACTGATCAAAAGCACGCTTCAACGACGCGGCTACCAGGTAACGATTCTAGACGGCAGACAGGCCATCGAGTACCTTCAGCAAAATAAACCTGCCAAGGCAGTCCTCACCGATATCGAGTTGTCCGGTTCAGCCGAAACTCTTACCTCGAACGACTGCCAATATCTGGATCAATATGTATCCGTTCCCGAGGTCCGCGGCCTTCAACCATGTCGCGCGAAAATTTCGATTGGAAAGTATCACGCGACCGGTTGGTTTGCATCCGAGGAAGATGCGAAAAGCATTTTCGATTGTTTCCGAATGCAATCGGTCGGTTGAAATGGCTCCGGTCAAGTGGATTAGCCCGAATTTCTCACAGGCCGCACGCTGGCGTCGAGCAAACGGTTATGCTGTTGGGTCTTCACTCGCCTTAGGTCCTTTCTGCCAGAGTACACTTTGTTATTTCAAACAATCGAGTTTGCGGCGACCCACCAAGTAGTGGTGCGAGTTCGACCCACCCTACATGAGTAATGGGCGTTAGCGCAAGATTTGTTCGAGTCGCAATGCAGCTTACTCGTCATGTAATTCAAAAATCGCCTCGATTTCGACAATCGCGCCGAGTGGCAGCGAGTTCATTCCGACGGCAGCACGGGCACCGACACCGTTTGCTTCACCGAACAGATCCTTAAACAACTGGCTACATCCGTTAATGACTTTGGGTTGATCGGTGAAATCACTGGTGCAATTAACCATTCCGGTTGTCTTAACCAGCCTTTTGATTCGATTCAACGAGCCAAGTTCAGTCTTCAATGACGCCAACATTCCAATCGCACTTCGTTCGGCGGCTGCCTTGGCTTGCTGCAGATCAACCTTGTCACCGACTTTTCCCTTCATAATCTGCCCCTCTTTGTCGATTGGAATGTGCCCCGACAAGTAAGCCAGATTGCCGACGACAACGACTCGTTTGTAGATGCCAACCGGTTTACGTACGGCTGGCATTGGGTGACCCAGCTCGACGAGTTTCTTGTCGTAATCGACGGATTCGTCTTGAGCTATCGCCGTAGTCGTACTGTTCAGCGTTAAGACCATTGACGAAATAAAGAGCACCCTTAAGAACAGGCTAATCATGATTTACTCCCTGGGACCGAAATAAAAACGTTTGACAGTGCTTTTGAGGATCTACACCTGGCACGCCGTTGTCGCGAAGTTAGTGTAGAGCATTGGTCAGAGTTTGCATCGTTTTTTGTGGCCGTCGCCACGAAATCCGCCGCAAGGCGAAACCAAGAAAGAACAAAATTTCCCCGTTACTGAATCCAACCGGAATCAATAAATACGGCCTTCAGAACAAAGTAAAAGAACATCGACAGGCCGGCGCCGGCTGGGATCGTGATCGCCCATCCGGCCACGATGTCCCGCATTGTTTTCAGGTTCAAAGCGCTTATGCCTCTAGCCAAACCAACTCCCAAAACGGCTCCTACCAAAGTGTGGGTCGTTGAGATCGGCAAGCCAATCGGTAGGGTTGAAGCGATCAAAATCGTAATCGCTGCCGCAAACTCAGCACAAAATCCACGGCTGGGAGTAAGTTCGGTGATCTTTTTGCCGACCGTTTGAATGACTCGCCAACCCCATGTCCCTAAACCGACGACGATCCCGACGCCACCGAGCAGCAAAGCCCAAATCGGTGTCGTCGACTTGGCCGCAATGACACCGTCATTAAGGGCCTGGTACGCTGCCGATAGTGGGCCGATCGCGTTGGCAACATCATTGGATCCGTGGGCAAACGCCACCAAGCAAGCGGTCAAAATCTGAAGCAATACAAATATTTTCTCGACTTGACGAAGTTCGGCCGAGTCGGTGTTGGTTGTGACTTGTTGACGCGCTTTCTCGCTGGCTTGCTCAATTTCTTCGAGGATCTTTTCGGCCTGCTCTTGAATATCGCCGCTGGCATTTGTGCGGACTCGGCGCAAATGCATTTCAGCTTTCGCGAGCGATCTCGACACATCCGCATCGAGCATCGGGTTACTTGAATCACCCGATGCTGTCGACTGAATTCCCTTGAGCCATAACTTTGCAAGATAAAACCCAACGATGCCCAGAACGGTCGAAATCACAACCAGACAGGCGATGAATATCGGATCAAATGGGTCATATTCGAGTCGTTTCCAAAGCGACTTAAGTCCCTTGAAGGTCGTGACCCCGCTCAAGACGATCACCACCAGAAAGACAAGATAGGGCGTGACTCGCTTGGCGGCTGCTACAGGGTCGCGCTTGTGAAACACCAAGCGCAACAATACCCCAAACAGAAGATACGCGATTGACCCGGAAATAACCGGCGAAACAACCCAGCCCGCGCTGATCAGGGCAACTTTCCCCCATTCGACACCTTCATAGCCCAAAGCCACAACTCCGAAACCAACGACAGCCCCAACAATCGAGTGCGTCGTGGATACAGGCCAGGACATATACGTGGCAATCAAAAGCCATGTGCCAGCAGCAATCAAAGCCGCCACCATCCCGCACGCAAGAATGTAGGGTGCTTGCCCCCCATACATGGTCGTAATAAGCTCCGGGTCAAACATCTTCTTGCGGACGGTTTCAGATACGTTGGAACCTACGATAAACGCGCCGGCAAACTCAAAGACTGCCGCCAGCAAGACCGCGCGCCGTAAAGTCAAAGCGCCTGAGCCAACCGATGTCCCCATCGCATTGGCAACATCATTGGCTCCAATGTTCCAGGCAACATAGAACCCGCAAATCAACGTCAAACCAATTAGAATCTCAACACCGGTCATCTGAAGCAGTCGTCCTTAGGAATGTCGATTATGGATTTTGAAAACAAAACCAATCCTACTTCTACTTGAGACTCAATGTCTTAATAATTCGATCAGCAAGGTTTTCCGAGGCGTTAGAAATTCGGCTGAGGATTCGGGTAAATCTCATCCAGAGATGAAACTCGCCGACACTCATTTCCTGGTCGTGTTTGTAGAGTTGTTTGAGCAATTTGATTTGCACAACATCGGCTTTATGTTCGGCAAGGGCAGCGTCATGAGCCAAAGCTCGAATTTTTTCGCCTTCGACTCCGCCAAATCCTGACTCAATCAACTCATCCAGTTGACTAATAATGTTGGCGACAATTTCGAATGCCTGAACGTTCAATTTCAAAAACTCGTCAAAGCTTTCTTTGCATTCGTCTGGAAAGGGCAGTTCTTTGAGCGTAATGACTTTGCAGACGTCTTCTGCCGTGTCGGCGAGGCTGTCTTGCAATGACAGAATCTCCAGCACTTCCGCGCGATCGATCGGCATGAAAAAACGTCGCAACAGATGATTGCGAATATCGTCTTTGATTTGATCGGCCTGATGTTCCATGCGTGATACTTCATAGGCGAAATCATCAAGCTCAGAATACCGGCCCTCCTTCAAAGCTTCGATCGCTTCAACCATTTTCCCAATGCATTTGGCGACCTGCTCCATATGCGTTTGAATTTGGCCGAAGGGCGACCTTCCGAATAATTTGCCAATCGTGCTCATCAGTCCCCAATAACTCCAACTATCGTTCCAACACTGGATTCTTGGGGGAGTGTAATGTTTAGATTATGTTAAGACCAGTGGGCGAATCTTTGCCCTAGTTATCACGGATTTTCTACTTGAAGGGGGCCAACGGCAATTTTCCGCGCGGTCGGTGGAGCAATTAAATATCGTCTTGAAGGAGCCTCGGTCCGTAGCGAACTAAACTCCTCTTCCAATGAACGTCCACGTAAAGCGAGACGCCGAAGGTGTCATCCTGAACCGAGTGAGCGAGGTGAAGGATCTCTGGTTGGGATTGTTCGATCGCGAGATCCTTCGGTCACTAAGGCTCCCAGCCAATGCACTTCCATGTTCGTCGCTAAAAGGCCGAGATGTCATCCTGAACCGAGTGGAGCGAGGTGAAGGATCTCTCGTATTTTTCCGCGAGATCCTTCAGTCGCTAACGCTCCCTCAGGTTGACTGATACACCAAAACACCATCCACATCATTTATCTTCATTTGTTACGTTGTCCCGACCAACCTAAGGATTCTTGATCGTGTTGAGAGTTTTCACCAACTTGAACATAACTTGATTCTCGCTGATGGCTCTCCGAACATTTTCGACCGCGCGGCCGATGTATTCGTGCTTCTCAATTTCATTAATTTTTGGCCGGTATTCGTTGACCCGAAGCACGCCCAAATTGTGCTCAAGCAGATTGGCGCTGTCGGCGAGCGAAGCCAGAATCAATGTACGCTCATCGATTTCCGGCTCGTCAGCGAAGAGGAGTTTTTCCAGTCGAGATTTGATCTCTCGCTCGGGTTTGGGGTCGAGTTCCGGGTAATAAGTTTCGGAAAACGCCCACAAGACATTGTTCTCGTCGCGTCTGAGAATTTTCTGTTGGCAAAGTTCGTTCGCAATCAGCGACTTCAAATCGTAAGCCAAAGTCAGCTCTTCGATCCAATAACCCAGCGATTGTGGCTGGTCTGAAGACGCGATGGTGGACAGGCATTGGTCCAACAAGTGATTATGCAGAGATGATTCGTCAATCACTTCGACAGTATGTTCATCGTTTTCCTTGATCGCGATGCTTTCAGCCAAAACCAACTCGGCTAGGATTGCTCCGCTCAAGGCAAACAGGTACTGGCTGGCAACGTCTGTTCCTTCTTGATCATGAAGAGAAAGAAGCAGGATTTCGTGGTATAGATTAAGAGAATTAGAAGGGATCATACCTCAGATCCTCGAAGTTTGTCTTAGTAATTGTCTCATCGGCCGACCTCACTTCGTATCAAAATTCAGTCAAGTCGAACGATTCGTTTAGCGGTTGAAATTCGCGCGAATCCAGACTGAAGCCGACATCTACTCAAACGGTCAATCAGGCAGCAGGTCAACACCCGCTGGGTTTCGCGGCCAATGTCACTCCTTTTCAGCTCTATCTTGTCATCGGGTCCGGAATCCGAACGATCGAATTACTCAGGCAATTTTGACAAAGCTTGAAAACCGTCCATTTGAATGCAATCCACGTGCCAAATCAGCTACGAAAAGGCCTTGCCCGGCAAAAAAACTTCTCCTAAACTTACTCCTCGGACATTAGCGAGTCCCGATTCCCTTGTAGCTCGATTGTTAGGGCGATCCGCCACGGCGGATTAATCCATCAGCAGCTTCAAGAGAAGATACGATCCCCTGTAGCTCAGTTGGTAGAGCGATGGACTGTTAATCCATTTGTCGCTGGTTCAAGTCCAGCCGGGGGAGCTTTTGAGGTGAAAGCCGTTATCTGAATTAGGTGACGGCTTTTTTTGTCGTTGGCAGCCGTTGTGGTAAAGGTCAATCGGGCCTTTCTGGGTGACAAAATCAGGATTCGCTGCGCCTGATGACCAGACGGTACCGTCTTTGAGTTACTCGGCATTGAGGATTTGATACAAGCGAAAAAGACCCCGCGGACAACGACTGGCCCGAACAGAGTCTTCCCAGTCGAAACGGTTTACATCCCGGCCGATTTACGCCACAAAAAAGAGGATTGTAAAAAAGTGGCAAGTGCTACCCGCTATGACAAACGTGTGCCAGATCGCATGAAAACGAAAACGCTTGTTATCGCAGACTAAGAACGCGGTTCCAAATGTGTAGCAAAGTCCTCCGATTAATACCCACCAAAGTGCAGATGCGGGTAAATGCTCAAGCAACGGCTTGGCGGCAATTATCGGCATCCAACCCAGGAACACGTAGGTCCAAACCGCCACGCCGTTGATGCGATGAGGGAACATAATCTTGCAACAGCAACCGCTCAAAGCCAACGCCCACATCAGGCCGAATAACAGCAACCATCCGCCCGTCCGCAGGTAGACCAACGCAAAGGGAGTGTACGTTCCGACGATAAGTAGATAGATAAATCCCTGATCGAGTCTTCGGAACAAACATATCAGCTCGGGCCTGAAAGAGCTGTGCGACAATGTGGAGAAAGCGTAAACGGCGATCAAGGTCACCGCGAACACACTGCAACCTGCGACCCGCCAAGCGTCTCCCGAAGAAAGTGCGCAGACGACTAACACGATGCCCCCTACGACGCTAAACGCGAGTCCAGCTCCATGAGTGACTGCATTGATCAGTTCATCCCCATGATGATGCGCCTCGGGAGCTGGCCCGGCGGGTACCGTAGTTGACGCGGCTTTTGACATCACGATTTCATAATTGGACTAATATTTTGGAGAGTTCAACCGCAAACTTCGTAGCTTCGAATTACATCTTCCAATGTTAAGTACATAATATAGAGCGCAGGGGAAAATCCCAAACAGTGGGAGCGAATCCACCAACTCCTAGCCCTGAACCGACGCCCCCGCGTGAACGCGGGGGTTTTCTTGCCAATTCTATAGAGATAAGCGAGTTGCACCCATTTGATTTGCACTTGTGTCATCCTGAACCGAGGCACGAGGTGAAGGATCTACATGAACCAGCGAGAGATTCTTCAGTCGCAAGCTTCTTCAGAATGCCTGAGGTTGAATACCAATTTTTGAAATGCTTCAGGTGGAAAGCGCCACTTTCTATGAGCGGCAAGGCGCTCACGACCGGTTTTTTTGCCTCGAACCGGCGGCTACGCCTTGCCGCTCCCAGCTGCGTCAAACGTCGTGTTTTTCCGTGCGAGAGGCCGAATCTGCGCTGTCCAACTAGATTCCGCAATTTACAATCCGCATTCCGCATTAGTTTCCGTTACTGCGAATTGCTGGCTTGTTTTGCGTGCATGGCGGCTAACTCGTTTTGGCCCAGCTTTTCGTACGCGTAGGCAAGCTTCTCGTGAAGAGGCTTTTTGTTGGCGATGGTTGACAACGCCTTTTCAAACTCCAAAACGGCTTCCTGGAATTTCTCCTGCTTCATCAAGACGGTCGCGTACGTATCTCGATAGCGAGCATCATCTGGCATTTGCTCAATCACTTTTTTGGCAAGCTCGAACGCTCGATCAAGATCGGGATCGGTCTTGTTGACGAGTGTCCAGGCCAGGTTGTTGAGCACGACCACGAAGTTGGGATCGAGTTGGTAAGCTTGCTCTAAATGCCACTCTGCTTGATCGGATTCGCCTTCGATCCAAAGCACGTTGCTGAGCGTAAAATGGGCCAATGCGGATGGTTCGTCACTGGTAACCGATTTCATGATGGCTGCTTTGATTTCGGCGAGTTCTTCTGCGTCCAAATCGTCGTTATAAAATTTGAGCAACCGTTCATAAATGACGGGATAGTTCACGTCGAGGGCCATTGCTTGACGCAGAAATTCAAACTGCTCGGTAAAACTGGCGTTGTGTTTTCGAGCCAAATCATGGCGCATGACATAAAAGTCAGCCGTGGAACGCAAGATAACTGGATCGGCTTGCAAACCGATTCCAGCCTGCAACACTTGCTCGGCCTCGTCGATCTTTTTAAGTTGAACCAGCGCGTTGGCAAGAATAATCCGATTTCGTGAATCGAGCGGATCATTTTCAACTATTTCTCGAAACCTGGCTTCCGCCGTCGCGATGGTCCGCAGTTGAGCCGCTTGGTTGCCGAGCTGACCGTGGATGCGGGCGATATCGATCAAATCGGTCGGATCTTCTGCAGCTGCTTCTTCCAAATAAGGTATGGCTTTTTCCGGCTGATCCACGGCCAGGTAATAAATAGACCAGGCTCGATTTATCGCAAACACAGATTCACCGCGACTGTGTTCGAGGTGCCAACGCAACTTGCGAAGGACGAGTGGATCTTTGGACTGTTGTAATGATTGGGCAATGTTGATCGCTTTCATCCGGTGAGCCAGATGATAACCCACCTTTTCGAACGGCGCCAACTTGTCCAAAATCGCCATCGCTCGAACACGTTCGCCGGTACGCCCCAGAATGATGGCCCAGTTAAAGATATCGAAAGACTCTCGTTGGCTCGACTTGGCCGAGATAATTCGGCCGTAGTAGGTTTTTGCCGCATCGTAGTTTTTAGCCAACATCAACTCCTGGCCCTTCGAACGGTATTCGCGTTCAATGTTGTCCGCCTGCACATTAACGTAGATCAAAACGAATGCAATGAATCCAAAAACAAATATCGCTGGCAAGCCGCACATGAAATCGTGACGCCGCTCGACCGAGAAATCGGTGAGTAATCGAAGAGGCACAAGCATCAACCAACCGATGGCATAAATCGGAAACCAGATGACCTGCACCAAGAGCATCAGAATTCGACCTACGAAACTCGACTCGCGTGGACCGCCCAACAACGTGCGCGGCAGGCGAATAAAAATTTCGATCAGATCCGAAATATTGCTCGAAAGTGCAATGAATTGGCTGGCTATAAATTCAAAAAGTCGCAACATGTTTCTTTAGATTCCGATCCGGATGGATGGGTAAACATTCTGAACGTCTTGCGAAAGAGTCATCAAAGACCCCGCGCGTTCCGCTGCGCGGCAAAACGTTAAGAATGAACTCTGAAGTTCATTGGAAGAGAGCGTCAACGACCGGAGAATCTTGCGTCATAGCAAGAGAGATCCTTCAGTCGCCTGGGCTCCTTCAGGATGACTGGAATCCTGTTGCAGGTCAGGCTACTTTTGGCTCAACTTCCAATTCATTTCTGTTGAAATCGCTCCGTTTCGATTAGCAGTTTTCTTGAATCAACAAATAGTCGCCTTAGCTCACTCAACTGTTCCGTTGTGATTTCAGTTTCTGGCGTGCAAAAAACCTGAATCGTGGACAATGGAAACTTGTAACTTTTTAAGCCCGATTCCTGATCTCCCGGCAACCCCAAACCGGATGACAGGTTCGAGAGGCATTGTTGCCAAACCGATTTGACTGAAAATAGACCGGAAGAAAACCGTGGCGTTACCAACTTGCCGGTCGCGTCCACCGCCGAAAACAAAACCACGCCGGATTCACCACCGTTTTTATTCATCCCCAATTGACTGAACTGTTCGTTTTCAAATTCGCTTGCTCCAACTTCGAACTCATCGCCACCCTCAAAAAAATGGCTCGAGTGGGTATTCCACCCCAACCCCGAATAACAGTAGGAAAGATCGTGCCATTCGTCCCAGGGGCAATCCATCGAAACAACTGCGATCAAGCCTTGGTATTCGTACGTCCAAATGAACGAATCTTCGGCCTGCAGTTTTTCTTTGCCGCGATTGGTATGTTCGAAGGCAACTTGAATCCAGTTGCCAATTTTTTTCGGCAAGTCCGTTTCTGAGGGGAAAGGCAGCCTGTCATAGACGTACGCGCCAAGACCCTGGTTCAGATAAGTCTTCGAATAAGTCAGTCTCGCTCCAAACACAAATACGATCAGGCAAATCGGCAGCACAACCCAGCTGACCCATGCCGGACATAACGTTCTGCTGGATGTTGGTCTGACGTCGGACGCAAATTCTACTCGTCCGACCGGTTCGATCCCTGATTCGACGTATTTCGTTTCGTCCAGCTCAACTTCCTCAGACGTCTCGCGAATAAATGCACCAAATAGCCGATCAGTACTTACCGATAACAAGAAAATAAACAGGAAGACGACCAGCCCCAAAATGTCGTGCGGTCGGCCACTGGCAATCCGATCCGAATAGTTTTCGGAAACGTAGACCACGATAGCCACTCTAAACGCATTGCCAACTACAACCCAGAATAGGCATTGAACGAGATTAAAAGTGTGACGCCACCAGGGATAGTTCAACGTTACTCCGTAAATCGCAATGCCAGCCAAAGACGAAAACAACGAACGAATACCACTGCAGGCTTCTTCGGTCAAAAAACCGTGCGTTTCGGTTTTCAAAACAACCCCTTCACGGAAGTGAATCTGTTGCAACGCGTCGAGTATCCAACTCGCCAACTTGCTGGCGATAAACTGCAATTCGAAGATCAATCGAGAATCCAGTTTCGCTGGTAACGGTAGGGCAAATAGAGAGACAAACACCAGCGGCAGGGCTTTGATCAATCCTGGCAGCCCGTAAATCGCGTAGAGTGTTAGCGAAAACAAAGCCACCATTGAGATGGCGCCAATGAAGCTCGAATTGAAAACAGTAGCGAACGTAACCAGCGCCAAAACGCCAAGAATCGAGATCACGATAATATTGGAAACGGGCTTTTCAGCAACACTGCGCAACTCATTGCTCATCTGATACCAAAGCCAGCCGACCACCATAACGATCAGCGGGAAGTACTGGTAATGACCGGCTTGCCACATTCGTACGGTATATTCAAGCGCAATTGGAACGTGCGCAAGAAATGCGATCAGGAGCAACAACTTCGATGAACGCAGTTTTTCGTGTACCACAGTTTCGTTAGGTGTTAGGTCTCGGGCTCTGAGTCAGCGTGAGAGTCACGAAAAGTTTTTGAGGATACGATTTGGCCAGCGCCGACCATCGTTCGGGCAGGTACTTCCACACCAGGACCAATGAAGGCATTGGCGGCAATCCAGCTTTGACTGTTGATCGTGATCGGACGTGTGACGAGATCAAATGTTGATTTGGTAAAGTCGTGCGAACCGGTACAAAGGAAAGCACGCTGAGAGATGCAAGTGTGGCTGCCAATATTAACGGGAGCCAAACTCAGGATGAATACGTCCTCACCAATCCAACTGTAGTCGCCAATTTTCAGTCGCCAGGGATAAGTGACGTTCACACCCGAACGAATGATCACACCGACCCCAATCCTGGCTCCAAAAAGGCGTAACAAAAATCGTCTGAGTCCTGATGGCATCGGGAAATGAAATTGAAAGAATAATGACTTCACCACCAGCCAAATCAGTTCCTTGACGCGACTCGCTCCTCGGTCAAATTCACTGGTTTCATAGTCCTGCAGGTTGATCGGTTGCCTTCGATTCATCTGGTCGCGAATAGGAGCCTTTTCGTCGGCGTCTAAAACGAAAACAGATCGACTTGCAGAATGCGTAGGATTTTCAATACTTAACAATGAACCTGTCCTGTTCAAATCCGTTGACGTTTCTCGATCATATTGATTGTCATCGACTTTCGGTCCGGGTCCGCTATAGCCGTATCATCAAGAGGATTCAGAGCAGCCCGTTTATCGCGACTGAATGATCACGCAGATTCCATTTATTCTGATTGATCTACCTGTACGGCCAACTGGTGATGCAGAGCCGCCAGGTCTTCGTTTCCCAATTTTGTATAGAGGTAAGAAATTTTTTCGTGGATGGGTTTTGTGTTAACGATTTGAGGCAGTATTTTTTCAAACTCAACAAGTGCTTCCTCCAACTCACCTCGTTTCATAAGCACTGTCGCCAACGTGTCGCGAAAACTTGATTTGTCGGAATCCTGCTTGACGACTGCGCGTGCCAGCTTCAAAGCCTGCTCCAATTCGGGTTCTTCCTTATGGGCCAGCAACCACGCGAGATTGTTGCCGACCGCGGCCAGCCGGTTATCAATTCGATAGGCCTGGCTGATATGCCATTCTGCCTTATCGTTTTCTCCCTGGATCCAGTGCATGTTTCCGATCGCGAAATGGGCCAACGCAGTCGATTGTCCGTTGGCAATCGCGGACTCGAGCATCGACTTAATACTGGCCGCATTGGTTTGGCCGTCCGACCGTCGATATTGACGAGTCAAGCGTTCGTAGATTGGCGCGTAATCAATGTCAAACTCCATCGCCTTTTGCAGTGATCCAAGTTGGAGTTGGTAATTGGCACCTTCGAGAACCGATAGGTCGTGCCACATCACGTAGAACTCGGCAATGGCTCGTTTGAGTTGCGGAGTGGAATGGATCTGGTCACCAGCTAACAGTATTCTTTCCGCTCTTTTGATTTCGTCCAATTTCACAAAGGTTTTGGCCAGCCAAATCCGCGCGTCGGCATCCATTGGATTCTTGCTTAGCGAGCGCTCAAAAAATTCCTCGGCTCGTCGAAGTGTCCGCTTGGCCCCCAAAGAATTATTTGAGCTCTTGTAAATGTCAGCAGCGGTCAGAAGCAACTTTGGGTTTATCTCTGCGGCTTGTTCCATGTGAGACACGGCCTTTTCGGGTTGTTGAACCGCCATGTAATACAGTGCCCAAGCCTGGTTAATTTCCTGCGAGTTTCGGTCGTGGCTGTTTTCCAAATGCCATTTCATTTTTGCCAGCATTTCAGGCGTCGCAGATTCTCGAATCAGGGAATAGATATTGAGCGCTTTGACGGTATGGGCTTGAGAAAATCCAGATTGATCATCAGGTGCAAGCTCATTAAGAATCGCCGTGGCCCGGTCCACGTTGCCGGTTTGACTCAATGTCATCGCAAACGAGAAGAGATCCTCCCTGGATGGGTCATGGTTGCCGTTGATAATTCGACTCAGATAAATATTGGCTTTTTCAAATTCCTTATCAGCTAGAGCTTCCCTGATTTTTGCGCGGTAACGGGATTCGATTGCATCGCTGGATGAGGTGACCGTAATGATTACGTATCCGGTTGAGATCATCGCCACGAGTGCCGGTATTGCCAGAAACATATCACGGCGTTTTGCGGACGATACTTGCTTAAGGCTTTTCCAGGGAGACGAAAATAGTGAATAGGAATAACTGATCGCGGCTGTCACACAGAACAGCGGTAGAATCGCCAGGTTCCAAAACCGGCTCTTGTTTTTGGAAGACCGTCGATACTTTTTCATTGACCGAAACGGAGCTCTGAAAACAAACTCCATCAGGTCGCCAATATTGGCTAACAGAATCAGAGATTGTTTTGCGAATCCTTTAGACATTCGTTCCTCTAACGTGCGCTTCGTTTTTGCGAAGATACCAAAACCCAATCACGGGGAAGATCAGCGCAAATTTTGTCCTTGAACGAGTTCCATACCGTTTACCGAATTTGGCGTAAAACGAACCGACTTTTTGAACTGTTCACGAGCCGCAAAAAATACCGATTCCAAATCTTGCATCAATTTGGCGTCGATCGGTCCTTGTGGTACGCAGATGAGTTGAACCGTCGTTACTGGCGGTTTGAAAGTTGAATTACGAATTGATTCCAGCGGCGCGAGGCCACAGGCGACCCGCAAACTGTTGATCATTTTCTCACGAATGTGAACCCACGTATTCTGCCCTAGTTTGATCTGTGGCTGAACCTCTTTTCCAGTTTGATCCAAACCACAAAAAAGAACGATTCCGCGTTCGCCCGTTGGCTTGGACAGCTGTAAGCGAGAGTAATTGATCTGTTCCGACGGGGCGGCATTGTGATTGCTGAATAGATCCTGATATCGATGTTCCGTTTCAACTCGCCAGCCCAGTCCGGTGTAGCAATACGACAGATCATGGAAATCGCGCCATTGGCAGTCCATCGATAACTGTGCGCTGTGCGAACCATTTTTCAATACCCAAATGAACGAATCTTCACCTTGAATATCTTCTCGAGACCGGTTGATATGCCGGAACTCAGAAACGTTCCAGCTCTGAAGCTGGGCTGATAGGTCCGATTGTCTGGGAAAATCAAGCGCGGCGAGCGACTTGGAAATCGGTGCCCCAACCGTAATCATCGACAATCGCAAGGCCAGCAAACCAATCAGCCCGAACACAACAATCCAATAATTGCTGTGCGGCAATTCAAAACTCCCGACATTCGCCGTGGCCAACGGTCGTACTTTGACTTCTGCTCTTGTTCCTCGACGACTTGCTCCCCTGGATTTGATCGGTGCGAAGATACGAACAAGTCGATCAAAGCTAAGAGCGAGTCCAAATATCACGAAGAATGTCAATACACCCAAAAACTCGTGTTGCCACCCTGACGATATCGAAAACGTCGTTTTGACTTCTATCAACACAACAACCGCAATTCGTACGGCATTACCGACCAATACCCAGCCGATTGTCTGAACACAATTAATGAGATGTCGCCACCAGGCGTATCGGTGGAGAAGTCCCCAGAAAACGATCGCAGCAGTCGCCGAAAAAAGTGATCGAATTCCGCTGCAAGCCTCTTCGGCCAAGAATTGCTTTGTGGCCGATACCAGCACAACACCCTGGCGAAGATGCAGAATACCGGCGGAATCCAGAACCCAACTTGCCAGACCACTCGCCAGATACTGCATCTTCAAAATCAGATCCTGATCCAATTGAGCGGGCAGCGGTGTGATCACTGCCAAAACGATCAGAACGGGAAATGAACGCTTGAGCCCTTCCCTGCCAACGCAGGAGTAAAGTGTGGTTGCCAGGAACAAGACAAACGAAATCCATCCGATGAAACTGCTGTTGATCAACGTCGCCAGGCTGACCATGGCTACAATCACCAACATCCATCCCGACTGAACGCACCGATTCGGCGGGGTGGACGATTTGAAGATCTCGTCTTTGCGATCCAGGAACAACCAAATCGCCGCGGCGAGCGCCAACGGAAAAAACTGGTAATGGGCGAGGCTCCACATGCGAAAGAAATATTCTTTCAGCACCAGGAAATGGGCCAAAACGCCCACCATGAGAAACAGAAGTGTTGGTTTTGTAAAATTCAATTTACTGACTGTCGAAAGGCATCTTGCCAGTCAAAACCGTGCCGTGCCACCTGAGTTGTTCGATTCAATGCGTATCACGACTTCTGCGACGGTGCGAAACGGCTAATCCCAATAAAGCCAGACACCCAAGTGATAAAATACTCGTGGGTTCCGGCGTTGCGATCAATGCTGCGTTCGTCACGACGAGGACCGCAATACTTCCCGGCGTCGCTGCAGCGGCTGGCGACATTGCAAAGTTCATCGTCAACGTTTGGAGACCATTCAGCGTGGAGACATGTTCCATATTCGTTAGATCGAAAAAGTAACCACCCGTGGTACCGGCTCCGCCCGTGGCAGCATCGGTGCCGGCGACCTTATAGTTGCCGTTTTGTGTTCCGTCAAACGTATCCGGCGAAATAAACATATCGCCACCGTTAAACGCGAAAAGATTTGTATTAAAAAGCCCGGTCCCGTTGTCAGCTATTTTGATCGGGAAATAGTAGCCCATCTCCGCGGCAGGTGTAAACGTCCAGGTGATCGATCCGCTTGTATTTGAATTAAACAGCGCAACGTTAAATCCGCCTCCACCCACTGCTACATTTGATGTCGTTGATCGCACGACGGAATAGTTGTTTCCAAATTCATCGGCGATATTGAATGAAACGCCGTCCGCTACCGTAAAGTCATCGATTGTAAAATCGGCGTGACTGGGGGCAGGCAAAAAAACGGCCGCCGCGACAACCAAAACCAACAACTTACGCATCGCATGTATCTCCGGGAATAGTTTCATTGTGTCAACATAATTAGTTCTAAATGAGTCGGCATCGGCGCTCTGGCGATTATCATCAAATACGGTTATGAACAGTATCTTTTTTTTTACGTTGCTTTTGTTAGCTGCTCAAAAATTCGGTAAATACACTGGCTTTGACACGTCGAAGTTTCCATAGCCCGTCATGACCGTCAAAATCCCCGCAACGATACTATGGCGCTTTCGTATCCTTGCTGGCAGCCAACAATTTTCGATAGTCCTGATCCAGGAGGCGAGTCGAAGCTTGCCACGAATAAGATGCTGCCGAATATCTGAGCGCTGCATCACCCATTCCTTGCAAAAGTGTCCGATCGCTCAATGAGGCAAGCGTCTTCTCCACAACGGATTCGACCGTTAGATCGGCGACAAAGGCTGCTCGATTCGATTCCAATTCTAGCCAAATATTAATCCGTTTGCTGATCAAAGCTGGTGTCCCGACCCGCAGTGCTTCCACCAGCGCGATGGCAAAGTTCTCTTGATACGATGGCAACATAAACAGGTCAGCCGCTGCGAGTGCCGACCATTTCCGCTCACCCGACAACGGTCCGACAAAGTGACACGCCTGTGCGACGCCATTTCGGGCACACATTCGATCCAATTCGTTTCGATAGTCCGGTTCGCAGGGCCCCACGAAAATCAAAACGACATGAGGATTCGCATCTCGAATTCGAGCCATCGCCGGAATCAACAAATCGAGTCCTTTCTTGCTGTGTAGTCGACCCAGAAAAAGGAGTCTGGTTTTGTCCGCAAACTGCGGATACTCGTCGAGAAACGACCGCGACAACGCGTGACGGTCCTTCGACGGAGGATCATCTGCCGCCAACGGAATCACATGTCCTTCTGGCAGTCCCGGACATTGTTGCTCGGCAAGTCGCTGTTCTTCGGAATGGGTATAAACCATTCCCGTTGCCGATCGTAGTTGAGGCCACTCTATCCAATTGCCGTAGGCTCGTTTTTTCCACGCCTTGCGCGCGAGAGAATGTGGATCCAGCATTCCGTGAGTGCTGACGACAAACGGGATCGATAGTTTTCGACAAAGTCGACTGCCTTGGAAATTAAAATAGCTCCACAGATTGTGGATGTGAACGATATCGGTCATTGGCAATTTGGCGCGCAGTTCACGTTTCAACGCAGAACTAAACCCGAATCCTTTTTTGCCTCGGGACGGCAACACGGTCAGCTTGTACGGCGCTTTGTAGTCTTCAATCCAGGACGAATTGTCGGCTCGCGCATAGTTGTCAGTTGTAATCACCTCAACTTCCCAACCATGTGGTATTAAGTGACGACAAAACCGATCCGCGACGACTGGAGGTCCGCCGGCTGAAGGATGCATATAGGGTATTAAATGGAGAGCTTTCATTTTTTTGAATGGGAGCAATTGATTCTAGGCACTCGGGACTCGGTTAACGCGTCTCACTTTCTCATAAACGGCCATCGTTCTTCGTGCCATGACACTAACGTCAAACTCTTGTTGGAAGCGTTCAAAGCCAGCGCAACCAAATTCAGCTCGCTTGTTGGGCGTATTGATCAAGGTTTGCAAGCTGTTTACCCATTGCCTCGTGTCGCTGACCGGCAAAACATATCCTGTTTTCTCGTGAAGTACTGATTCGCCATTGCCGTCAACATCCGAAACGACGCAAGGCAAACCGGCTGACATCGCTTCCAAAATCGCGAACGGAAATCCTTCGTATAGCGACGGCAGTACAAACACATCAAAACCACACATCTGATCTTTGGCTTGATCCTGCCATCCGACCAAATGAAATCGATCTTGCAGAGAATGCCGCACAATCTCGGCTTCCAGTTGTTGTCGCAAACGACCGTCACCGATCCAAACCATGTGAACATGATGCGGGAGCGCGGCCATGACCCGGACGAGGAATAACGGATTTTTCTGTTCTTCGATTCGAGCCACGGTTCCTAACACAATTTTGTCCGAGTCCAAATTCCAATTCTCACGCAGCCTGTGACGAGCATCGGTTGCAGCCGGCGTGGTTCCATTGGCGATCGCAGTGACCTTTTCGTCGACACCAAGGACCGCTTGCAATTCGCTCCGACATCGATCAGAAACGGCGACGAAGTGAATCCCCGAGCCGCGAAGCACTCTCCGTGACAACCAGTCTCGCAAGCGACCGGCCGTGGCGCGCAGTTCAGACATTGTTCGAGTCACATGAACCGTAACGACGCAAGGCAGATGGGTCCGATCGGTGGCGATCAAGATCCCCAAACCATCGTCAACACATTGTTTGTTAATGTGAACCACATCGGGTGCCAGTTGCACGATTCGCTCATAAATACGGTGAATCTGCGATTGATCGAAGACAGAACCAAGAACTCGCGTTTTGCGATGATAAGTGTTTATCAAAGGCATCCTCTCAACGGCACAACTCGAGGAGAGCATGTCGTTCAACCCGTCCATGTGCGAACTGTCCGACATTAATACGGTCACTTCACAACCCAAATCGACCAATCCTTGAGCCAGAAGGACG
>JAHEJI010000059.1:23924-27754 GCA_024638965.1 Planctomycetaceae bacterium | reverse complement strand
CGACCGCGAGATCCGCAAGAGAGAAAAGCGTCAGCGCCGCCGCGCCAACCAAAAACGGCAAGCCAAGCTCAACCGCCGTTAGCCAACAATCATCAAACGGGCAACCCCGCTCACCACCCCTCTCACCAACGGTGCTCAGAGACGCTTACGAGACTTCAAAGGCCTGGCCTGTTTTCCGAATCTCAAAGACGGCTGAGCCCTTTCCATAACCGGATGAAACAAAAATCCGGGATCGCTTCACGTTCGTTTCCACAACGATGGGTTGGCAAACGTTGTTCTTCTCTGCCGGATTTGCAAGCCAAGGGACATGAAACATCGGCTTGCCATCGGAAAACCTGAATCCACTAAGACCATCACCATTGAAACTCAACACGGATTTGACGCCACAAATTGACTCAATCTGCGGAGAACTGTACGAACCTGACTCCGATCCCGAAGCCCAAATTCGACTGCCATTGTTGCGATCAAAAGAGATTACGGCATTCTCAACACCTCCCGGTGCAACCACAACACGGTCGCCATCAACGAGAGGCGATGCTGACATCCCAAAAATCAGATTGGGGGTCTGGTTTTCCTCCAGCACATTCCTTGACCACATTTCGTTTCCTGTCGCCAATTCGAGGCATGTGAGCCGCCCCCCCCAAAGTCGCAATCAAACACTACCTTCAGGTCACCGACGACCATTTCGATCGCGCTACCAAAAGTACTGAAAACGACGATTCAAAAAGTAACGTAAAAAGTAACGCACAGCGCGCATCGATCAGGGCAGAATCGGGGCGCACTGGGTCGCAAGCGAATGGCACGACACGTCCGATTGAGTCGAAAAAAAATGGGTTTCGTCGACGCAATGCGGCTGATTGCGAAATCGAACGAAACCCATCAGGTAGGCCGGGCAGGACTCGAACCCGCGACAAAGGGATTATGAGTCCCCTGCTCTAACCAACTGAGCTACCGGCCCATGAACGGTAAACCGTTTCGGAACCATAATTTAATCGAAACTCAATTTTCTGTCGAACGGCAATTGACCGTTTAAAACGGGTGTCACAGCTGGTGTCATTCGCCATTTAAATGGACCAAACACTATCTGTTTCTCTGCCAGTTTCGCGAATATCCGAACACGAGGCTTTCGGTAGAGCAGGGGATCAAGTTTCTGTTGAGTCGTTCGGGCGTTTTTGGCGATCGAGTTACTTGAATCAGGCAGGATCCGTGTCTGGTCGATTTTCGTCCACCGGAAATCTGGCAATTACAGGCAATCCAGAATTTGCAATGCCCGAAATTTAAGTTTTGATCGGCAAATGAAACGCCTTGTCCATGGCGGCTGGCACGATGCGGTGTGCTCCGTTAAAGGCTTTCTACCCTCAGGAAAAACTTGTGATCACTAACAACAGCCCGCGAAATCATGTATTTTCTTATGCTTTATACTGATAGACATACAATGCTATCCAGAAATTTAGCATACAGTATGAAACGAGTTCAGAGTCTTGCGTTGAATAATACGCGCCCTGTGCGCGGATGTTTTTATGAGCGACCAGCGGGAGCGGGCCAGATTCTCGTATTCTCCCTGTTGGTCTTGCGGGACTCCCGCATTAGGAAACTGAAATGCCAGATATTGGATCGCGAGTCAAAGTAGCATTCGTTTTTAACCGGCAACGCAACAACTCACTGGATGAAGCTGAGTTTGATACTCCCGAGGTTATCGACGCAATTACGACCGCGATTTGTCGTCAGTATGAGGTCATCCAGATTGAAATGACTCAAAACGGTTCCTGGCTCCGTAAGCTCGAAGACTGTCAGCCCGACGTCATTCTTAACACTGCCGAGGGATTTAGGGGGATTGGTCGCGAAAGCCTGGCTCCTATCTGCTTTGAGCAGCTCGGATTGCACTATGCAGGTCCCGGGCCGTACCAGTGTTTTCTAACTCTGGACAAATACCTTACTAAACAGGTTGTACGAGCCGCCGGCGTACTCACACCTGAAAGCAACGTGGTTCACAGCCGCAATGATCTAGACCTGGTTCTGCGCGATTTGATTTTTCCGGTGTTTGCCAAACCAAATTTCGAGGGCTCAAGTAAGGGAATCGACAAAACTTCTATCTGTTCAAACCCCAAGGAACTGAAGACCTATCTTTCAAAAAACTTGCGACATTTCCCCGAAGGGATTTTGGTCGAGAAATACGTTGAAGGAAAAGATGTTACTGTTCCATTTCTTTCCAACCTTGGCGATGAGGGAGTTCTCGAAACGGTTGAATACTACAGGACAGATTTTGAAGGGAATTGGATCTATGATTTTGACTTGAAGAATGTCGATGATTCAAAAGTTCAAGTTCGTTGCCCTGCTCAATTTGAGCCCCCAGTTCTGGCATCAATTACGGCAGCGATGAAAAGAGTAGTCATCGCCCTGTCGATCGTTGATATGGCGCGAGCCGACTTTAGAATCACGCAGGCGGGTGAGGTCTATTTCATTGAAATCAACGCGCTTCCTAGTTTGCAACCTGGCGCAGGTATTTTTGAAGCAAGCAAAAATCTTGGACTGAGTTATGATGACACCATCCTTCATATTGTTGCTTCAGCCCTGGCTCGAAAGACGCAATCTTCCATCAAGTCTCCGCGGCGGATCCGATCGAGAAAACCAACTATTGCGCTTGTTTATAATGTGAAGACCAAGGCACCATCAGATCCAGATTATGAACTTGAATCCGAATTTGACTCGCCTGAGACAATTGAAGCAATCGGAAATGCTATTAGTGAAAACGGATACGACGTAACCCTGATTGAAATGAATCGAAATATGGCGGATGAGCTTTTGTCGGCTAAACCAGACGTCGTATTCAATATTGCCGAAGGTTATCAACATCGTACTCGTGAGGCGCAGGTTCCCGCGATCTGTGATCTTTTGGGTGTCGAACACACAGGTGGAGATGCGACTTGCCTTGCGGTCACTCTGGACAAGGAGATCACGAATAAGTTGATGGCTGCCGAAGGCATTTTCGTGCCAAGATCGTGTGTTGTCCGCAAAACATCACAATTGCGAAATCTCCATCTCAACTATCCGATCATTGCCAAGCCAGTCTTTGAGGGAACGTCCAAGGGGATTTATGAAGATTCAGTTGCCTCAAATTTAGACCAACTTGAGAGTGTTGTTGAACGCCTGGGAAATGCTATTTCATCGGGAATCCTTTGCGAAGAGTATGTCACAGGTCGCGAGTTTACAGTCGGTGTATTGGGGACAGAGAGTCTACGAATCCTTGGACCCTCTGAAATCATTTTCAAGGACCGCGGAGCGGACGCCCCACAATTTCCCGTTTATTCCTTTGAGGCAAAACAGGCATCTGACCCCGTGGATAATGAATACTTTGAGATTCGATGTCCTGCAGATATCAGCCCGGCAACGGAACAAAGAATTCGAAAGTTTGCCCGTCGTTGCTTCCGGATTGTTCAATGCCGTGATGTCGCGCGAATCGACTTCAGGATTACCGACAAGGACGAAATTTACTTTATTGAAATAAACCCTCTGCCTGGTCTTTCACCTGGGTTTAGCGACTTGACCGTTATGGCTGACAAAACCGGCATGTCGTACACGGATTTAATTGGATTCATATTAAAACCAGCAGTACGCAGATGGCGCCGAAATCGGGTACGGTTATGAATAACTTGCGGGCAAGGGACCTGGGAATTCAGATTGGGTTTTTTCCAACTGGGCGATACAACGCCATTACGGATGTGAAGGGCGTTCGTGTTGGCCACTCAACCATTATTCGCGGTGAAGGCAAACTGATTCCGGGCAAGGGCCCGGTGAGAACGGGTGTCACTATGATTCTTCCCAACAATCGG
>JAHEJI010000059.1:0-23914 GCA_024638965.1 Planctomycetaceae bacterium | reverse complement strand
TCGGGTCTTCGACAAAAAACTGATTGCCGGAAGCTTTGTTTTGAATGGCGCAGGTGAGATGTCGGGAATCACCCAGGTCTCGGAATGGGGACTCATCGAGACTCCGATTGGTTTGACCAATACGCACAACGTGGGAACGATTCATAAGGGAATCATTCGTTGGATGTCAAAAAAGTATGAACGAATTTGGAATAGTCTGCATGTGGTAATTCCTGTGGTAGGGGAGTGCGATGACAGTTTTTTGAATGACTCGATGGGAGATCACGTGAGCGAGCAGTGCGTTATTGATGCTCTCGACAGTGCAAAAAGTGGATTTGTACAGGAAGGCTCAGTGGGTTCCGGCACTGGAATGATCTGTTGCGGTTTCAAAAGTGGAATAGGTACTTCAAGTCGAATCATTGAGATAGGAAATGTTCGCTATACTCTCGGCGCTCTGGTCATGAGTAACTTTGGTTTGATGGAAGAGCTTCGTATCGATGGCTATGCCGTTGGCCGGATGCTTGCCGAACAGTACGGGACGCAGAAGACTCAACGCGATAATTACGGTTCGATTATTGTAGTGCTGGCGACTGATCTTCCGGTGTCTTCGACTCAGATTTACCGGCTCTGTAAAAGATCAGCTCTTGGCATTGGACGTATGGGATCTCATGCGGCACATGGAAGCGGTGAAATTGTCGTTGGATTTTCGACGGGTAACACGGTACAACTGGGAAAGAGAAATCCGCTTGTGGATCTCAGAATTATTGGTGATGAATATCTTGGTCCGGCATACCGGGCGGTGATTGAAGCTACCGAGGAGGCGATTGTAAATTCCCTCTGTGCCGGGGAACCCATGGTGGGGATCAACGGTAATTCGGTACCCGCCTTGGATAAGGACTACTTGAAAGACTTTTTTTTGCGTGCCGAGAAGCTGAGATAGGCTTGCTTGCATGATTGGAAACGTGTAGTTTTTTTTGCACAGAGCAGTACCACTGTCGTATTCCAATAACGGCGACAATCTCTGGAGAAATACCAGGTGTCATGACACCTGCGTGTAGGGTCTTGTACGGCTTTCTGGTGCCTTCACGAAAACGAATTGAATCGCCGGAACCGCTTGAAAACAAAGAATTTGCCGAAGAAAAGCAACGTTTTGTTAGAGCCGTCGACTTCGTTTATGAGTCCCCTGCTCTAACCAACTGAGCTACCGGCCCTTGAAACGCATTGCGTTTCCAGATGTAACAATTAACCCATTCCAATTTTGCTGTCGAACGGTCAACCGTGGTGTCCATTTCCTGGAATCTGGATCCGTGTGCACTAGATAGGAGTGGCCTTGGACGCGGCGGGCAGGCAAGCTGGGCAAAAAAAGTGGAGCAATCAAGTTACATGTTGCTTCCACTTTTTATGAATCTAGCCCAAGTCTGACTCGACGGCATCTTAAATGCGTCCGTTGAGAGCAGCCACGATACTTTGCCGAATAGCCTTCGCGGCGTCGTCAAGGCTGATTCATCAACATTTGGGAACTCAAAATCAAGGCAGGTCCTGCAACGATGTTTTCGCGACTTTAGTAGCTTGGAAATGTGTTGGATAACCATCCATAGGATTTGCGATCAATTGTTGTTAGATTTGCGAAAGAAAATTGCAAGGATTTGACACAAGCTCTTTCCCAAAACACACTAGTAAAGATCTTATCAAGAGAAACAATTTTTTTCTGGAATGTGTCGATGGAATCTAAACCTCGAACAAGAAAATTGAATGGGTACGCCTTTGACCCATCTCTTTCTCTCAAACTTGACACAGTAGACATCAATACCATTGTCTATGAAGTCCCGTGGGAAGATCTTGATAGGGGGCCGATTGGCGAATACGTCGAAGTTGTCGATTACGATCCAACGATCAAGCAATTATATAAACCAATAGACCTGAATGGTGCCTACGAACTAGTAAACAACGGGTTGGAGCCAAGTGAAAACAACCCACAGTTTCATCAGCAAATGGTATATGCCGTTTCCATGTTGACAATCAAGAATTTCGAGAAGGCACTTGGTAGAAAGTTATTCTGGGCGACTCGCTTGAAAGAAGGGCCGGGGGCATACGAAGATTTCGTTCCCAAGCTTCGCTTGTATCCTCACGCCATCCGTGAAGCCAACGCCTACTACAGTCCGGTTAAGAAAGCAGTCTTGTTCGGATATTTTTCGGCATCACCCAACAACGTAACACTACAGATGCCGGGCTCATTGGTCTTCACTTGCCTAAGTCACGACATCATTGCCCATGAAGTTACGCACGCAATTCTCGATGGATTGCATCGCGAATATAACCAACCGACAAATCCCGATGTCCTAGCATTCCACGAAGCATTTGCCGACATCATTGCCCTCTTTCAGCATTTTACCTTTTCAGATGTGCTCAAACATCAGATTCGAAAGACGCGAGGCAATCTCGATGATCAAAACTTGCTCGGACAATTAGCTCAGCAGTTTGGCGTAGCGATTGGCCGATACGGCAGTTTGCGGAATGCTCTCGGTAGCTACGACGAAACGGGAAAATGGAAGCCTCAAGAACCTGATCCAACGGAATACCAAGAAGTCATGGAACCACATTACCGTGGCAGTATCCTCGTTGCCGCAGTGTTTGAAGCATTCCTGACAATATACAAACGAAGGATTCAGGATCTTTTGCGAATCGCGACATCTGGATCAGGCATTCTCCCAGCAGGCGAATTGCATCCAGACTTGGTAAATCGTCTGGCAAACGAAGCTTCAAAATCGTCGCAGCACATATTGAATATGTGCATTCGAGCCATTGACTATTGTCCGCCGGTTGATGTTTCTTTTGGTGACTTTTTACGAGCAGTGATTACCGCCGACTTCGACTTGGCGGACGATGACAAATATCACTATCGCCTTGCATTCGTCGATGCATTTCGGAGGCGTGGTATTTACCCGGTGGACCTCAAAAACTTGAGCGAGGAAAGCCTTCGTTATCCTTCGCCCATGGAGCTATCTGCTGACACCCAAAGGAATGTCGAGATCTTGGTCGATTTCATGAAGGACTACCGCAAAAGGCTTCTTTTCGAAACGGATCGGAAGAAGATCTTTGATCTGACCAAAACTTACATTCGAGGAAATAGTGCAATTACGGGTTTGCACCCAAGACTCAAGACCAAGTTACGGAAGACCTATGAGTTTGAAAAACTAACCGGCTTGATTTTCAATTGGGACAGATTTGATTTCGGAAATACGGTGCGAAAAGAACGGCCAACATTTGAAATCCAAAACCTGCGAGTGGTCTCAAGAGCCGGGCCTGACGGCAAGCAAAGCAATCAAATCGTGTTTGGAATCATTCAAAAAATGGGAGTCGTTATTCGTGACGGCAAATTTGTTCGTTACTACGACCCCAAACAAGAGAAGAAGCCCGCAGGTGGAGTCGAAGTCCAGGGCGGTTCAACTCTCATTTTCGATCTCGACTCTGAAGACGTTCAATTAAAATATGCAATTTCGAAACCGTTGTTTGAGCCGAAAAAATTTGACACTGGCAAATCGCGAGTTCCAAGTGAGAGAATTTTCCGCCAGAAAGAATATCAAACCGATGTCTTGCCCTTAACTCTATCAGAGTTCACCAGCTACTTTGGGTTTGGCAGCGACAATCGTTTTGGACACATGTTTTCTTTTCTCCACAACCATTAGTTTTGAGAACTAAAAAAATGCCACCCGCCAAACCGATCACGAGTGTCAAAGTTCGCATGTACAAGATGGGGACTGGAGATTGCATTTCCGTAAAATTTCTTCACAACTCTGAAGTAACGTACTCGATGTTATTTGATTGCGGTTGCTTCACTGGTTCGAAAGCGAGGCTGACCCCATTCGTAAAAGAATTGATTCGTGACCTTGATGGTAAAGTTGATGCATTGGTCGTGACGCACGAACACCAAGATCATGTACTCGGATTCCAGCGGTGCGAGGATTTGTTCGTTGAAGGATTGTCGGCTGGCGAAATATGGATGGGATGGACGGAAGACGACTCAAAACCAAAAGTCCGGCGATGGAAAAGAGACTACGGCCAGAAAAAAATGGCACTCGCTCGTGCCGCAAAACGGCTGAACGAAGAAGTGGACTCAACCGCCTTCGCGAATCAACTCGCAGGCTCATCCGAATCACAAGAAATCCTTTCCTTCCATAAAACCTTTGCCGCCTCCGTCCAAGACTTCGCTGACCTTCACGCCAACGAAGACGAAAAGGAATACAAAGGGCCGCTCAAAGGGATGCAGATAGTGAAAGAGAAACTTGAGCGTGACTATGACATTGCTTACCTTTCGCCGGGCGAGATTCTTCATGACATTGAAGGACTCGATGGCGTTCGTATTTTTGTTCTTGGACCACCAACTCGACATAGCCAAGTTGACAAGGAAAGTGGTGAAGTGGGCGACTCGTATCAGCACAACAAGGAGCTCGACCCCGAAGACTTCGCCTTGAATCAAATGCGATCAGAACTTGATGACAGTGAGTTTTTCGTTCGAACAGTTAACGCCGACGGCAATGTTGCCAGCGACTCATCACTTTCACCATTTTCTGCTTCGACATTTGCGCCAAAATCAGCTGCCAAGGCGTCTCCGTACGAAAAGAGAAGTGAGTCATGGCGACGAATCGACAATGAGTGGCTGCAAAGTTCTGCCAACCTGGCGTTGCGAATGAATAGTCTGACGAACAACCTAAGTGTTGTCCTCGCCATTCAGTTCGAAGAAAGCGGAAAGGTGATGTTATTTCCCGGTGATGCAGAATTCGGCAGCTGGAAGAGTTGGCACAAGATTGACTGGAATGAACCACTCCCCGATGAAGGAATCACGACCGAATACCTCTTGAACAATGTTGTGTTTTACAAGGTGGCTCACCACCTCAGCCACAACGGCACCGCTCAGAGTATCGGTTTGGAAATGATGAATCATCCCGATCTAATTGCGATGGCAACACTAAACTACAAAGTGATTAGCAATGGATGGAAGTCGACAATGCCCAATCGAGCTATCTTGAAGGCTTTGCTCGAACGCACAAAGGGGCGAACCATCGTCCAGAATACTAACGATTTGTTTTATGACCTAGACGGAGAAATTCCATTAACCGACAAGGTTAAGGAATATCAAAAGAGAATGTCAATTGATGAACGCAAAGGCTTTAACGAGTCAATTGGTAGCAATGATAAATTCGTAGAGATTTCAATCCAGATCTAGGCATTTTTTGTGGCGATTTATGAATTCGTTGAATTATAGACTCACTGAGTGAGGTGAATACGCTTAATTGAATAATGGAATCAAACGAATTGTATCGAGAAGAGCGTTGCTCGGTCGCAACGAAGTCGTTGAATCCATAGCTCCATTCCGGTTTTCCAGAGTTACATACGAAATAAGTTTGAACTCACAGTCTTGGTTGCTACGTTAACTGTTTTGGTGCCTATGGCAGCCATCGTCGACCCCGAAATCGTCCGAAGGTTTGCCAGTATATTTTTTGTCTGCTACCTGTTTCGTCCACAATTGCTCGAGTTTGACCGTGGTAGTTTTATCCGGCGCGCGTGAAGATTTGTCATTGCAGCCATTGTTTTTTTCGGAACAGGAGCTTATGGAACTGACACCTTTTGAGGACAATTCTGCAGCCATTTTTCTTTCGGTGTCACGATATTTCTATTCACCTTTGCCGTATTGCTCGGGGCTTGCAAGCTTCTAAAGCTGAACAAAGAACGAACAATCGTTTTGAGTCTCCCATTGTGAACTTGATCATGGGAGGTGGGTCTCATTCCTTGGATATTCGATTGACTATTCCATTTTCATATTGATTCTACATCTGGATACTGCAGCGTGCGAAAAGGACAGGCAAGTTGCCGATGATTGATGTGTAAATGACTTGTTGGCAGAACATCGGCAGCGAAAAACATGGGCGATGAGTCGTCGAATATGAGTTATCTACGCGATACAATAGACGGCGTTTACACGGTTATGTCTTGGAGCGAATAATGGTTTGCGATCCGCCCCTCAAGCGACTACGAATAACAGTCGGGTTGCTTTTTTGTTTGAGCCCATTGATTCCGAAAGCGTTGACTGCGGCGGCGGATGATACTCCCTGGCCGACAAACGGTTGGACCCGCGCTCAGCCCGCTGACGAGGGACTCGATTCCAAACGTTTGCAGCAATTGGTGACGCAGATTCGCGAAGGAGAAATACCAAGCATTCACAGTCTACTGGTAGTGCGAAATGGCCACTTATTGGTCGAGGAGTATTTTGACGGTCACAAGGCCGACGAGTTACACACACAGCAGTCCGTGAGCAAAAGCTTCACTTCGGCGCTCGTAGGCATCGCGATTGACAATGGAAAATTTTCGGGAGTCGATGAAAAGGTTCTCGATTTCTTTCCCAAACTCGAGGGCATTGATCGTTCGCATCCTCAACGGCAAAAAATGACACTCAAGGATCTGCTGACGATGCGCAGCGGAACGGATTATCACGAGCGCGGCGACGACTCACCTCACTTTCAGTTGAACCGCATATCGAAGGGTTGGACCGAATTTATTCTCAACCGGCCAATGGTCCGCGATCCCGGAACTCATTTTCAATATGACAGTGGTGCGGTGATTCTGGCGTCAGCGATGATCAAACAGCGATATGGAGTTCATGCCGACAGGTTCGCTGAAGAGTATCTATTCAAACCTTTGGGAATCAAACAATCGAATTGGTATCGCAATCGCGAAGGGCACCCGCACACCGGCGGCGGCCTTGATTTACGTTCTAGAGATATGGCGAAGTTTGGTCTGTTGTATCTACGCCAGGGAAACTGGGACGGCAAACAGGTCGTTCCGAAAACCTGGGTCAAGGATTCACTTTCTCGGCAAGTCAACTTCGAACCCCCGAAAGGTCGGCATGTAGGCTACGGCTATTGGTGGTGGGTACTTTCGCCGGATCCCAACGGTCAATCGAAGCAGGATGTTTACGCAGCGCTCGGATTCATGGGCCAGCACATTTTCCTGGTCCCGGAACATGACATGGTCGTGGTAGTCACCGCCGGCGCGCGCGGTGAAGAGGAACGTGCAATCTTCAAATTCTTTTACGACGAGATTCTGCCATCAGTCGTCCGCGACCAGCAAAAGCCAAACGACTACGACAAGAGCGCATGCCGCAAATGGTCAAAAATCCTCGCAAGTGGTTGCGCAAGGCTGACTCCCTTGTCGAAGCTCGGGGCACCAAAAATTTCAAGGCCGCGGCCGACATGCTGACCGACTTGCGTGAAGCTGTGGGCGGCGAAGATGGCAAGGATATCATGCGAAACCACGCTGCTCATTTGGTTAAAGAAACACCCGAATTTGACGCGTCTGAAATCATCGTTTCGAAAACGAAATCTGCTGGCCTGAGATTTGTGCTTTTAGTTTGACGATTGCGCCATAAAGCCGCAACGCGACTCCCCATTTGAGTCGTTCGTGGCTCATCTCGCCCAATTCTTCAACGATCGGGCGGGCCAACCTTTCACGAGTCCATTGCAACATTCTCATTGCCCGAGCCACGCGTTCCTTCCCCGACAACTGATCCATTCGTGTTTGATATTCTTGCTGGCTCTTAGACATCTGGATGTTCGCAATTGCGAGGGACCGTTAAGTTGGAACTACGATTATGTATCTTAGATATTCCTCTCCCACCTGAATACGACTCGATTTGGCTGTTTTCCTCATGAATGCATTCAACACCCACAAATAGGGTCTTGTAGTTTTCTGGAGGCTTGCTGCGAGTGAAACGAATCGGCGCGTTACAGATGGTCGAGGAAACGACCTACCACTCTCGTAGCGGCCACACGGCAACAACAGTTGAGAAGTTAAATATCAACAAAGCATGCAAACACGACTTCTGACACTTCGGAGACAATGCGAAAACAATATAGAAAATCGCCCCATCCAGCGCAGCCGATAGCCGCTTAAGTTCAGCCGCCATCGGCCGCTACAAAGGCTCGAGGAAGGGCATTAAACAGTTTTCCACACTGGTCCATCCGCTGGACCGGATTATGCTCAGCGTCCGGGAGGGTCATTAAACACCTCAAAAAAACTCATCATGCCGCGGTTGCTGTGTTCCAGGATGTGGCAATGGGCCAGCCAACCTCCTGACGTGTCCTTACCTGGCACCTTTCCAAAAGCCTCCGTTTGTCCCTCCCGACCGGCGTCGTCGATCGTGACAGCCAACCGGACAATGGTCTTACTGAGCCCGACAACGGGGCCGGGGCGTTTGGGAACAAAAACCGTATCTTTCCATTCAGTGTAAGGCCACGGTACCACAAAGTTGTTAGCGAGGTTGGTCGCATCGACAAACTCGGTTTCGATAGGTTGGAAGTGGAATCCGTGGGTGTGAAAATTGTGGTCGCCTCCGGTGAGGTTGGTAACCTCCCAAATGTACGTCCGGCCGACAACCAGATCGTGAGCATCGTCTGGTGTTACAGCGGGAAAAGGTTTGCCTGGCGCTTGTGCAAAAAAGTTCAGGTTGCCGTTGGCGTCGGGCAGTGTATGTCCAAAGATAAAACCTTTCGTTTCGGCCCCGGTCGTGTCGATTTCGACGATGTCCCGTAGTTCCGGCGGCGGCTCGTAATCGGAAGTTCCCTGGCCGTACAAATGAAAGGTTATCAGAGCCTGCAAAGGAGCGGTGCCGTCAAGGTGACTGTGGCCCAGCACGATATTACCATTGTTATCCAAAAAGGCAGTGGCCCGACCGCGGGGAATGTCATGCCACTCGAGCTCAATCACGCGGGCTTCTCCTCCGGGTACTAATACAACATCGGCCCGTTCTGCGGGTGTCAGCAGAATCCCTTTCCCCCGATCCGGATCGGAACGCTCGCCGTGGTGGTCGCGTACCATGCCGATCGGTTCCACCTCTAGGGGTGCTTCTAGCAAACCGCCGTCACCACCAATACGCCAAAGTTTATGGGGCGCGGGCACGCTAACCCGCATGAAACGTGAATTGGACGTGTTGATTAACCGCATTCGGTGCGGGACATTCTTGCGGATGTAAGCGTGGGGGTTGATTCTTCCATTGACCAGCAGGTAGTTCCCTTCGCGACCGTTGTGTTGCATACTGGCGTTTTGGCGGGGGGCGTCCAACGGAATAAACGGGGCCAGCTGGTTGTTGTTATTCAAAAGGACATCGTCCAGAACCAGGATGTGCTCACGCTTCGGTAGATCCAATGCGGCATCCTCTTCCGGGTCCCGAACGACCAAAGCTCCATATAGTCCTTTTTCAACCTGTTGGGCAGTCTCGATATGGGGGTGGTACCAAAATGTGGCGGCTCTCTGCAGCTGAAACTCGTAGCGAAAGTATCCACTGGGTGGCACGGGGAGTTGGGAGATGTTACTGCCGTCCATGTTGGCCGGGAGCTCAAGGCCGTGCCAATGGATCGTAGTATCTTCGTTGAGTTCGTTGAAGAAGTGAACGATTAGCGTATCGCCTACCTTGCCGTTGATGGTCGGGCCAGGGATGCTCCCGTTATAAGTCATCACCTGCGTTTCCGGTCCTTTCTTGTAGCGGACTGTGTCCCGGCTGGCCACTAAGATGACCTCGACGATGTCCGGGTCAGGATTCCGATCCACGATCGGATGCGGCCGCACAACATCGAACCAGCTTTGAGCTTCTGTGTACTGGACCAGCAAAAACGTACCCAATACCAAGAACAAAACGATGTATCTTTTTCCGAGCATGAGTTGCGCCTCCTCGATGATGATCCAATTGCCCGGCGCGCCTAGAAAGGCGATTCCCACGGTACAAATAAGTGACGAAAACGCGAACTTCGCTCCCTGATGGTGGCGACAAAGTTCACTAGCAAACCATATTTTCCATTTTCTTCGCTCAAGTCCGTCATTATACGAAGGATACTGGTATCGATCAACTCTTGCCACAATTCACAGAAACTGAACTCGCACATTTGAATCGCAACCGGCTTTGCGAACTTGATAACGTACTAATCGGAACAACTGTGCAGATGCGTGCCTGGTTCACTATCGCAGCATCTTCAACGTGGTTGGTGATCTGTTTCACGACGAAGCAATGACTTCGGGATGAAACAACTTTCAAAGAGGAGTGGAGAGTTCCTATCTGAGATGTGATGCGTCGCTACGAAACCCGCAGCACCATGATGACCACCAACAGGCCCATAATTATTTGGCGACGTACCGACGGCCACCGCGCTCCTGGATCGCTTTCTACACCACGCCGAGATCCTAGGGGGAATTCCGGGACATGGGGAAAAACCAATGATTTTGACTCTTTGCCTTGGCAGCACATGATGTCTTTCGGCAAACACAGCCGCAGCCGCGAATAGTCGGGTTGCCGGCTGAGCGGGGCGTGCGATATCGCTCACGGTTGCCGGAATTCCATGGCAACGTCGACTTTTTTTCCACATATTAACGTGGCGACTCTAGCAAACCGCGTGCGGTTACTTAATACTACCAATCTGGAACGGAACGGGCGCATTTTACTCTACTGGAGATTGGACCTATGTTGCGGTTATTGCATTCTCGCCTACTGTTATTTTTAATCCTGCCATTTTTGTTAGCATGGGCACCGCACGATAATGACCGCCCTGGTCGCTACGGAGCCGGTGGCGATCCCTGGCCATCCCTTAACGCTGACCTGCTCGCCCACCTGCCATTAAACGAGATTGGCGGTGGGTCCGGCGTCGACGGCAACGACTGCTGGGGATGGACTGATCCGCTGGATAACAAGGAGTACGCGCTGGTCGGATTGTCCAATAAGACGTCATTTGTCGACATCACCGATCCGACTGATCCGAAGTATCTGGGCTATCTCCCGACTCAAACGGGCAATGCGATCTGGCGCGATATGAAAGTCTACAACAATTACATGTTTGTTGTATCGGACGGAAATAGCAATCATGGCATGCAGGTCTTCGATTTGACTCGCTTGCGCGGCGTCGATCCGAACAACCCCCAGACGTTTAACAACGACGCCTGGTATGGTTCGGTTTCCAGTTCCCACAACGTCGTGATCAATGAAGACACCGGATTCGCGTATATCGTCGGGTCAAATCAAGCCAATGGCGGGTTGCACGCTGTCGATATTAGCAATCCAACGAGCCCCACATTTGCCGGCAACTTTTCCGCTGACGGTTACACGCATGACGCACAAGTCGTGACGTATCACGGCCCTGACGCAGACTACGCCGGCCGCGAGATCGCCTTCTGCGCTAACGAGGACACCGTAACGATCGTCGACGTTACGAACAAAAGCAACATGACCATGGTCTCGAGAAACGTTTACGCGCAAGACCAATACACGCATCAGGGTTGGTTGTCAGAAGACCATCGTTATTTCTATATGGGCGACGAATTGGATGAATCCTCGTACGGCGGCCCGACACGTACGCATATCTTCGATTGCCAAGACCTGGACAACCCGAATTACGTGGGATTCTATTCCGGGGTGGAAAGCACAATTGACCATAATTTGTACGTCAAAGGCGATTATTTGTATCAAGCCAACTACACTTCCGGCCTGAGGGTACTGGATATCAGTAATCCGACTCAACCTGTCGAAATCGCCTTTTTTGACACTTATCCTGCCGGCAACGGTGTTAGCTTTAACGGTGCATGGTCGTGCTACCCGTACTTCGACAGCGGCACGATCCTGGTCAGTGACATCCAGAGCGGTTTGTTTCTGGTTCGACTCAGTCCACTTCAATTCGTTTATCCTTCCGGCCGACCCGATTTGGTGAACCCCGGCGGCGGCGTTGAATTCACCGTTGAAGTCGTTGGGCTGTTTAGCCAACCACAGTCGGGCACGGGCGTCTTGCACGTTGATCGCGGCAGCGGGTTCGAGTCGTTCCCGATGAACGAAGTATCGAGTAATGTTTACGAAGCCAATTTTCCGGCCAGCAACTGCGGCAGCGAACTCAACTACTACGTCAGCGTGATGACCACTGACGGCGAGACATTCACCGATCCGGTCGGGGCGCCGAACCTGTTCTACACAGCAATCAGCGCCGACGGGGTCGAGATTACGTTTGCCGATGATTTTGAAACCAACCAAGGTTGGACCGTCTCTGGTGACGCTTCAACGGGCCAGTGGGAGCGGGCCATTCCCAATGGCGGCGGAGAACGGGGTGATCCACCTACCGACGGCGACGGATCGGGGCGCTGCTATGTGACCGAAAACGGAGCCGGCGATACCGATATCGATGGCGGCAGCACCGTATTGACTTCACCGATCATGGACGCGACCAGCGAAACAGGACTGAACGCGATTCTCTCTTACGATCGCTGGTATTCCAATAATTTCGGTGCCTCCCCCGAAGAGGATAATTTCGTTGTTGAAATCTCAAATGACGGTGGCGCCTCTTGGACGAATCTTGAAGTGGTCGGTCCTTCCGGCCCCGAAGTCGGCGGCGGCTGGTACCACAAGTCGTTTGTGATCAGCGATTTTGTCACGCCCACCGATCAAATGAGAGTCCGATTCACGGCTTCGGATCTCGGTAACGCATCGGTCGTCGAAGCCGCCGTGGACGGCGTGGAGATTTCCATCATCAACTGTGATGGCGGGCCCATTTGCGCCGATAACGGGACTTTGATCGAAGGGTTCGGTCAGCAGAACGATTTCAGCGCTACCTGCGGCAGCGACGACGTTCGCTGGGCAGCTCATGGAGCCACATTTGTTTTCCAGATCACCGAGCCAGTGACTGAATTTGAACTGAGTGCCACGGCGCCCAACAGCACTCCTGGTATGATCAGCATTGACGTGGAGGCCAGCAAGGAAAGCAACAACGGCAATTTGAACTTGCGGGCTTCATTGTTCAACTTTACAACCGAGCAGTACGTATCATTGCCCGGAGTAATGTCGCTTTCCACTAGCGACGCCGTACAGTCGTTCAATCTGCCTGCAGGTGCAGATCCGGTTGATTTCGTAGATCCGGGCACCAATGAGGTCCTCTTGCTGTTGCAAACGATACAGACCTCGGGGCCGGCCAATTTGCGAACCCAATTCGACGAAGTGCTGTTTATCATAAACTAGACCTTGGACTCTAGGCTTCAGACTCATCAGTAGCCCGGTCGGCATGGCCAACCGGGCTACTTTTCTGCTTGCGACCTTGGAATCTGGCGTTCGCCAATTGAGTTTGGACGCCGCATAAAGTTGTTGGAGGATGTGTCCGACACGTTAACTATTGCTCAAGGCACAGGCGAGCTGCCAGGTTCAACCAAAATAGTCTGCTGACCGATGTGTCACGAAGCTAATTCCACACAAGAACCGCATGTCGCCGATCGAACCGGGTTGTTAACCGGTTTGGGGCAGGAAAAGGGGACGCAGCGACCTGTCCCCATTATTGCCTGTAATTTAGTTCATTTCGAATTTTCTGTCGAATGGCCTAACGGCTGCTGAAGTTCACTCGCAATCTGTCGAAGTGGCGAGGTCGACCGTCCGCGTAGCGCGCGGTGGTCGATTTCGCACACTTGTTGCCGCCGGTTACCCGCGGCTCCGCCGGAGGGCTAATTAATTAACATTCCTGGGCGCCGAAATGGCTAATTGAAAACTGGCGGTATTCAATCAGTCGACTCGACCAAGCATGGCACAACTCTTGCACGTAGAACAAGCCACATTTTCAAGTCTACCAACTGTTTAGCCCACGCGCGATTTAGGAGAAAGAATATGAAAACGGCAGGCGATACAACGGAGTCTACCCGACGCGAGTTTATGCAAAAAGGTGGAATGGCCGCTGTTGGCGCCGCGGTTTTTCCAGACTTTGCGAGATCCGTCCACCCAGGGGAAGACAACACGATTCGTTTGGCGCTCATTGGCTGTGGTGGTCGCGGCACCGGCGCCATCCGGGACGCGTTTTCGGTTCCCAACGGCGGGCCGATCAAGCTGTATGCGATGGCGGATCTGGTCGAAGATCGGGTGGAGACGTCGCTAAAAACGCTCAACCGGCAATACAGCGACAAAATCGACGTTTCGGATGATCGCAAGTTTCTTGGCTTTGATGCCTACCGCAAGGCGATTGATTCGCTCCGCACCGGTGACGTCGCCCTCTGCACAACCCGGGCCTACATCCGACCTACACACGTCGAATACGCTGTGCGAAAAGGTATCAACGTGTTCATGGAGAAACCCTTCGCCTCCGATCCCGTTGGTCTGAAGCGGATTCTCCGCGCGGGTGAGTTGGCCGAAGAGAACCATGTCAAAATCGCCGCCGGGCTGCAATGCCGCCACTCACCAGCTCGAAAGGCATTGATCGAGCAAATCCACGATGGGAAGTTAGGCGACATTCACTTGATCCGCGCCAATCGTCTCGGCGAAGGCAAATGGCTTGGCGACAAGGCTGCGGCCGCGAACAACCTGTTGGATCAACTTCAATTCGGCAGGATTCATCTGCTCTGGGTGGGGGCGGGTCACATGGTCGATTATTTGATCCATCAGATCGACGAGTGTTGCTGGATTAAAGGCGAATGGCCAGTCTCCGTGCGGGGGCTTGGTGGCCGCGTCCCAAATAGCACCGATCGCGGCCAGAACATCGACGTATACTCCATGGAATACACGTTTGCCGACGGCACGAAGGCATTTTGCGGGTTCCGGCGCATCGAAGACGCGGAGCGCGATTTTACGACTTTCATCCACGGCACTAAGTGTGCGGCACAGTTCTCCGGAAATGTACACGCTGCGACGGTCCATCGTTTTAACGACCAGCGAATTGGTGCTGACCATATCGCTTGGACGCCGACGGCAGATGCCCACTCACCTTGGCAATATGAATGGAATGATTTAATCGACAGCATTCGTCGCGATCGTTCCCATAACGAAGCCAAGCGGGCGGCTTACTCCGACATGGCCACTCAGATGGGCCGAGCTGCGTGCCACTCGGGCCAGACCATTACCTGGGACGAAATGATGAAATCCAAATTCCAGTTCTGCGACTACCTGGACAAGCTGGATTATGATAGCCCTGTCCCGATTACACCCGATGCCAACGGTCAATTCCTCGTCCCCATCCCAGGACAGTGGACAGAGGTTTGATCTTGGAGCACAACACGACAAGCATGTTTGATCCTTTACAGCGCCACCCAGTGCATGTGATTGCCGTCGTTCTCGCCATGGTTCTGGTCGGGTTGATCGTCACGCAATCGCGCCCCGATACCGCGGTGGCCCCGCCCCAAGAGGGTCTCGTACAGTTCCGACCGCAGCAAGGTCGATTCGTCAAGACGAGTTCCGGTTACATGGTGCCGTATACGATGAAAATTCCCGGCTCGGATGTGACATTTACCATGGTGCCCGTTCCCGGCGGCCAATTCAAAATGGGCAGCCCGGAGTCGGAACGCGGCCGCGCGGCTAGCGAAGGGCCTCAGGTCCTGGTTGAGGTCGGACCATTCTGGATGAGTGCACACGAAGTGACCTGGGCAGAATTCCAGCAGTACATGGCCCTCCACGATATTTTCCGCGCGTTCGACGCCAAGGGTATCAGACCGGTGACCGACGATCGCCAGATCGACGCCATCACCGCGCCTTCGAAATTGTACGACCCCGACACCACCTATGAAAGCGGCGATGATCCGCGGCAACCGGCTGTGATGATGACCCAATATGCGGCGAAGCAGTACACCAAATGGCTGAGCGCATTGACCGAGCAGTTCTACCGGTTGCCATCCGAGGCGGAATGGGAATACGCATGCCGTGCCGGCGCGGTTGGGGCTTTTCATTTCGGTAACGACACATCGATGCTGGCTGACTATGGCTGGTATGACGGGAATTCCGAAGGATACAGCCACGAAGTTGGCGAGAAGAAACCAAATCCCTGGGGGTTGTTCGACATGCACGGCAACGTGGCTGAGTGGGTCCTCGACGAGTATACGAAGGATGGGTACGAGGGGATCAAGAACGAGAGCGGACCTGTTCGAGACGTGATCAAGTGGCCCACAGTAGCATTTCCGCGCGTCGTGCGCGGCGGGTCGTTCGAAATGAAATCCGAACAATGTCGCTCGGCAGCTCGACTGGGTTCCGACAACGACGAATGGAAATCGGACGATCCCAACTTGCCGGCGAGCCCTTGGTGGTTGACAACAGCGCCGGCCACCGGCGTTGGCTTTCGCATCCTGCGCCCGTTAAGAGTTCCTCAAAATCCTGAAGCCCGCGAGCGATTCTGGAAGGCAGACGTTGATGCGATCGCGGAAGACGTTGAATTCCGCATCCGCGACCAAGATAGTGGAGCCATCGGGATCGTCGACAAGGAGTTGCCTGCGGCGATCAAATCGCTGAATCAAAAATAGGTTTTGATTTCCGGATGAGAGCGACAAATGGTGTTTGAGCAAGCGTAAGTCATTGCCGTGAATCAGCTTGCCGTGAAACCCGTCGGAGAGTTCAACCATCCGGGTCGTCCAGAAGTTCTTTTAGGCGAGCTGGCAACTCAGCAGTGAATTTGTTCAACCAGGATGCGTCGGCCATATCCAACGAAATCATGTCGCGGAGATGATCTCGATCTTTGTCACGAAATGAATTCAGTTTCATACGGACCAGAGTTTCGAATTCGATGGTATCGAATTCGCTCGTGCGCGCGGTCGGCTCGATGTCAAGATTGGCTTCCACGTCGTTTTGGCCGGCCAAAACGACGCGTACGACGTCACGGGCCGAACCGTCGGGAGTTTCGACAAACATGTCTAATCCAGATATCTGACGATTGTGAAAATCATTCTGGCGTAGAGTTCGTCACCGGTCTATCTAAATTCAATCATCGACAGCCTTCCGCGTTTAATACCACAATCGTACAAATTCCTACACTCGACGGTAGGTCGGCTGCCTTTTACAATGAAGTTGTTCGGACATCGTGTTACCGCGATTGCGTTCAGAGTTCATAAAGAAAACGTGGATTAATGATTTCCAACATTAACACCGCAAATCAATTGGCGAAAATGCCTCAGGACGGCAACCGGTACGAGTTGGTGGAAGGAGTTCTAAACATGATGTCACCAGCCGGAGGTCGTCATGGAAGAATTGCTGGCGTGGTATTCAGGCTACTTGCAAACCATGTCGTCGACAATGACCTTGGAGTTACCTTTGCAGCTGAAACAGGATTCCTGATTACCACCAATCCCGATACGGTTCGCGCGCCGGACGCGGCATTTGTGTGCCAAGACAAAATGAACCAACTGGAAGATGATTCCGGATTCCTACCATTTGCACCGGACCTTGCGGTAGAATTTGTTTCTCCCAACGATACTTTTGCGGACGTAGAAAACAAGGCGTTTTCATGGTTGGACGCTGGGACCCAGCTGGTATTGATTGTGGAACCGAAATCGCAAACGGCACATGCATATCGCTCCCGCAGAAATATTCGGGTTTTGAAATCCGGCGAAGAGATCGATGCCTCCGATGTGGTCACAGGCTGGAATGTTGCGGTGACTGAGATATTTCGTTAAGAATCAGAATCCACCGAGCGCATTCACTTCAGACGCAAACGCGCCCGCGCGTGCTCTGCTGCCAGCCGCAGAACTTCCCGGAGCGCCTCCTGCTCTTTTTCCGACTGCGAACGGCAGACTACAAAAGTTTGTTGGGCATTTGATTTCCATGCTGAGTTTGGGAATCGGCTTGTCGGATCGTGCAGCGCTGAGATTGATAGGCAATTACCTCGACAAAGGAACGTCTTTGGTGTGAAGAGGGCCTGCCCGCTGACAATTCCAAACTAGTTCGTATTGGCCTTGGAAGGCAATTCTCCTTCCATCAAAATCGATCGCTTTCTCGCAACCCTTGTTTCGCGGTATAACCAGCTTCATAATGCACACGCAATGAAACGTTTACCGGAAACTCGAATCAGCTTGGTTATCCGTTTGCGGGATCATGATGCGGCTGCTTGGGAACAGTTTGTGGAAATTTATTCCGGCGTCATCTTTGCCTACTGCCGACGCTGTGGATTTCAGGACGCCGATGCCAACGATTTGGTTCAAGAGGTCTTGCAATCGGTTGCCGGCGCAATGCCTAAATTTGAATACGATCCGGACAAAGGCGCGTTTCGCAGTTGGCTGTTTACCATTTGTCGTAATAAAATTCGTAGTTTCGCTAACAGAGCGCGGCGAGCTGCTCATGGCGCCGGAGGCTCTGACATGAATCAGCGGATTCACGCGATAGAGGATGATAAAACTCAGGAAGAGATTTGGAACCGGGAGCACGAATTGCATTTGTTCGCCTGGGCGATGCACCAAGTCGAGTCTGAATTCCAGCAAACGACGTGGCGAGCCTTTCAGCGCGTCGCTATCGATTTGGAATCACCCGAAAAAGTTGCTGCCGAGTTAAATATTTCAAAAGGCGCCGTGTACATTGCGAAGAGCCGCGTGATTAGTCGAATTCGCGATGAGATCGAAGCCCTGGAAGGTTGATCGGCCTATGCATGAGAATCGGTGCCTTTCGAACGACGAACTTCGACAACTCCTCGAAGGGGACGTTGTGGGGGCGGATGATGATCCGCACATTATTATGCACCTGGAATCCTGCGGCGTTTGTCGCGAAGCGATGGAACGTTTAGCCGGTAGCGGTCCGACCGGTCATTCGAAAGAAGAAATTCAAACCGCTTGCAAATTTTACCAGTCTTCGATACGTGATGATTCCCGCCAAGCGACCAGCAAGTTAAAGAATCCCGAAACACCCGCTTCGATATCCCAATTCCTGCGCGAAATTGGCGTGACTGAAATAGTCGATCAAGTGAAGTCGGCCGCTCGAAGCCTTGGCCGCATCGGAAACGTAGAACTGGAGCACCTCCTCGGCCAAGGTGGTATGGGCATGGTCTTCAAAGGTCGTGACTCGATTCTTGACAGGCCTGTAGCAGTCAAGATCATTGATCCTTCCGTGGCCAGCAATCCATTAGCGCGCCAGCGTTTCTTGCAGGAGGCTCGATTGGCGGCCAGTATTAATCATCCGAACGTGGTTAAGATTCATTCGGTCAACGACAGTGGGACAACGCCAGCCTTGATCATGGAATTTGTTGATGGGCAATCATTACGACAACGGGTTGGCGAACCGACGCCGTTGGCAGAATCGCAGGTGCGAGGAATCGCTCGCCAGATTGCTGAAGGACTATCAGCAGCGCACGCCAAAAAGATCATTCACCGAGACATCAAACCGGGCAACTTGTTGCTGGAAAAAGGCACCGACCAAATTAAAATCGCGGATTTTGGATTGGCTTTTGCAACGGAAAAAAGCAGCTATATGACAAGTGATGGGGTTGTGTTGGGCACTCCGGAATATATGTCGCCCGAACAAGTCCGCGGGGTTCCCCTTGATGCGCGATCGGATCTTTTTTCACTGGGTACGGTGTTGTACGAAATGTGTACCGGCAGGCTTCCATTCGGCGGCCAATCGGTCATGTCGATCGCCTACAACATCGCCAACGAACCGTTTGCGCCAATTCGGCAACTCAATCCCGATATTTCGGAAGAGTTTTCTGATCTTATTGAGCGTCTGCTCAACAAGTCGACCAAGGATCGAATTCAAACCGCCGATGAATTGATCGCATTGCTTGACGGCAAAAGCAGTAAGCCTGGCGCGTCGGGGCGTTATCGTGTAGTGGCCATCATTGGATTGGCTTTCGTTGCTTTTGCAATCGTTTTTGCCACAACAAAAATCGATTGGAATCGAGATGACAAAAATTCGTCCATTGCGACCAATCGCCCAATTCAAATTGAAGGCCGGGAAAGTGCCTTTGATGATTTGCCTGCAGCGTTTGACGCGGCTGCGCCGGGCGACACCATTCTGCTACAGGGGGTTGATTCGTTTCATTTGAGCAGCCGCGAAATCAGCACGCGACAACTCACGATTCGTGGTATTGGAGACCATCGGGCCAAGCTGATTTTGGAAGAGCCCCGAGAAACCGAGACCTGGATTTCGTTGACCGGCGTACTGACGATGGAAAATATCGACTTGGAAATCCCGTCACGAAACCAAGCGGGAAAGGATCGCCGACAATCCGCAATCACGATTTCGAATTCCGGGAAACTGCAACTTCTGAATTGCCGTGTCGTGGCGACGGGATTTATCGGAGCGATTTTTCTCAACGATGGTTCATTGAATGTCACGGATTCAAGTCTATTTGCTGCCGAGGGCATCGGCATTGCCAGCGAATCAATTGGCAAAAACAAATTATTTATGGACAACGCGCTACTTGTCAGTCGAAATGCCATGGTCTGGACATTCGAGTCCAGATCCAATCTAAGCGATGAAGAAATCTCAATCACCAGGAGCACAATTCGATCCGATACGATCTACAAACTTCAACAGTCGGCTCGCGGTACCTCTCGTTCCACGACCTCGTTACCGTTCAGTATCCATTCCACTCAAACAGTGTTTGCAGGCGACAAACTTCTCGAGATAGGGCAACTTATCCGACCCGCCGGAAAGAATCGCCGGATTAAGTTTTCCGATTTTGTAAACAAATCGATCGACTGGTTCGGCAAAGACAATCTATACGGCAAAGACCTCAGGTTTTTCGATTCAAACAAAAGTGAGATGGATGTTGAAGCCGAATCGCTGGCTGAATGGACTGGATTTTGGAAGGATCGCGAACAACAATCCGTTCAGGAGAAACTGGAATTTGTGGGCTCCAGAGATTCGGTAGATGAACAAAACCATGTTTTGGTTAATCTGAATTCGAAAAACGCCACACAAGGCCGAATCGGATTTTCCCCTCGGTCCGATTCAAAATGAAACGAGGTCGACCTGAACCTACCCCTTTGTTGCGCTTAAAGCTCTCGCGTTTTCATCGTGTCAAAACCATCCCGCCAAAAACAGATTAGAAGGAAAAGAGGTCAAAGAAACCCTCGTAGAAGTTCCGCGTTGGCTTGCCTGTTTCACATAGGTGGAGAGCCGAGCCGGAACCGTTGTCCTGAATATTGACGCCCTTTGCGTAGCGAGTGGTCTGGCCAGCAGGAATTGTCACGCCCGACGTCGGATTGGCGGCGTTTTTCGATCGGGTTTGGTTGAGCTTTGCTCCAAATCGGCTGTTTTCGTTATTGGTAAGTATGCTCGGCGACCCCACTTTTGATTTGAGTTGGACAGCCGCGTCATAGATTTCAAATCTGTTCGAACCAGATGGGTTGCGCCTTTGCTCAAACGGCATGTTTTCGTTGTTCGTGAGTATGCTTGAAGTCGCCGTTTTCGATCCGATTGGAGCATCCTCGATATCGTGGCCAGTCCCAACCGTGCCCGATTGGACTTGCCTCCAACGACCACGCATAAACCCCGCCGACGACTGATCGCCGTCTTTTACTTTTTGCGGCCAGGTGGCAGGTCGTGTAAACAGCTTTGATGATTGCTGCTGACCATTGCGGTTTCGCCGATACTGATACAAATCGTCAGTCGCAGCAAAATTTCCAGATATTGTAGAACCTGTCAACGTAACGGATTGTCCTGCTTTGGGACGACGTTGGTTGTAGTTGTTTGCGGCACTGTTTAATCCGGCTTGCGATTGAGCTGCCAGGGTTGTTGATGCATTGTCTATTGATTTTCTGGCCCGATCACCTGTGGCGGAGAAACCCTGGACTGATTTTTGCAAGTTGGGAACGTCAATTTTTGATGGGCGAACGCCATTGATGCCTTTCGGACTGGCCTGTCGCATACCTGGTCTCCTGTTTTGATCGAAATTGTGAGTCTGCTTTTTACCCTTGATGCCCTTGTTCTTTTTGTTGCCCAGTTGAGGAGATACCATTTTGCTGGGACGGGACCTCTTCGATTTGAGCTGTTTCTGAGAGACGGATTTGCCACCTCGATTGCCGCCCTTTCGTTGGCTAAAGGCCTCATCCTGTCCAGCTCCGATTACGAAGCAGAATGCGATGGTCAGGACAAACAAACTTTTTGTGATCGTTTTCATTTTTCTCTCCAGGACATGGTTTGTTGTTTCAGAAGACTTTGCAATAAGCCTTGTTTCAGTAGAGGTACCGTCCTGGGAAACAGATCTTTCAGAAAAGAACATTTTTTTTCGCAAGGTGCGAAAAAACGCTCAACCGATGGCCTGGTCTAAGTTGTTGTTGCGAAAAAAACAGTGGGTTATGACAAATTCAAAACAAAAGGCCGGCTTGGCCGACCATTTGTCCACTTTATCTGTTGTCATCATTCAACCAATTTAACTCGTCCCCATATCGATGGACGGACAGTGCATTGAGTGTCAGTTTTTCGCAAGCACAATCAAGATCCCAATCGTGATCAACCATCCTGTTTGTGACTGTTTTGAATCCACATTTTAGCACATGGGGAAAGTGCGCTCGTCAAGAAATCGGTCGATGGATTTGGGCGAATTGCGGGCACATTTATTTACACCGTGTCCAAACGCATCGGAGAGTTTTGCTGTTTCAGAAACAAGTTAATACTCATTTCCCATACCACACCTTGCGATAACAGTTGAGAATGCAAGCCGAATCATCCACTCGCTTAACCATCCAGGCGTCAACCGCGGCCCGACGCGGCGTGCTTTTATTCAAGCCACCTTTCGTTTTGGAACGAATTGCACTCACGTGAGTTGCGATATCGTCGCCCAATCTGGCCAGACTAGCTGCAAATTCCGTATCATCGCCCAATTCGTCGCCCAATTTTTCGATTTTTTTCAGGACATGGTTCGCACTGCGATCCAATGCGGCTTCGGCAAAGTCGTAATCAAAGGGCTTTTTATAATTGCCATAATTCGCAGCCGTAAACGCGGAGACACTGCCATGATAGGAATCTTCAAATCCCGAACCCGTTCTTGAATTCAAAAGTGTGATTGACTTTTTGATCATGCGGATCGTGTGAATCTTCTGGCGAGGCATTAAAGAAATAATCTGCTCCAGCCTCTCGGGCAGACTACGTAAGGGGAGTGGACTGAACTGTTCACGAAAAGTCGGAATGTGATAAATCGTCGAGTTTGCTTGGATAACGTTCGGATCTGCCAGCGGTTGTGGCTCGCTTCCCTGCATCTTCCCAAATTCACCCCAGTAATCTCTCGTCTTTACAGGATCTACCTGATACATCGCCGCCGAATAGCCCGAAATTGTGTCTCCCGATTTAACGTTGATTGCTCCATCATTGGCAATTACGACAGAGAACTGACCATAGCTGTGGGGGCCGATCATATTTGGCATTTCTACTCTCCAAAAAACTTGTGTAAGAACTCAATAATTTTCTGAATTAAGATTTGCAGAATTCGGCTGTAGTCTTTCTTGATTTTCGCCCCTTTGCGTTGGCCAGGGTCTTGTCCTGACCTGCCGCAAAGATGAATGTCTGCAAAAAGTCTTGAAGTAGTAGAGGTACCGGCCAGGGAGACAGATCTTTCAGGAAAGTACACTTTTTTGCGCAATGTGTAAAAAAGCCCAACCGCCGGTAAGACAAGTCCAAAACAAAAGGCCGGCGTGTGCCGACCCCCTGTGAAACTCCATCAGTTGCCATCAAACAGCCAATTTCAGTCATTCCCATATCGTTTGACAGACAAGGCATTGAGATTGTCAGTTTTTCGCAAGCCCACTAATTTCCCGGGTGCGTAGAGGGCCGCTGGTTGCCCAGGCCGAGCCACAATAATGTCGGCCGCACTCAATCCGAGCGCCGCGAGCGTGGGTGAACCCGGAGCCAGCGAAAACAAAACACGATCGTTTACGGCAAATGCGTGCAAAGGCAACCGGTCCCATACTTCCAAAGCATCGATATCGTCATTCGGATCCAGACCCAAGTCGGCGGCCGTTGCAAACGTGACGGGAGTTGCCGCAAAACCATTCATGGCGGGTTGCACGAAAATATCGGCGGCGGAACTTCCGGCATAGGTTGCTGTTGACAACTCCGAAACATCAACGCTCCAGTAAATACGACCAGTAAGTCCTGCAAAAATGTCATATCCATTGACTCCCTGCATTGAAATGGACGGTTCGAATATTCCCAAAACATTGCCAGAATCGCCATCGAAAATCTGAAAGTTGAGTTCAGGGG
>JAHEJI010000058.1 GCA_024638965.1 Planctomycetaceae bacterium | reverse complement strand
CCAAAAGCGGGATCCTCGGCCTGGATCTGCGATAGACCGCCAAAACAAAAGGCCAATGCAAGCAAAATGGGCAAGAATCGTTTCATCATTTACTCCGGTGTATTCTCGATTCCGGTTCGAGCCGTGCCTTTTAAGGTGCTCACGTTCCGCACTCATAATATCAAGTTGGCAGAGTCAATTTGAGTTGATTTTGAAAAATCTGACCGGTATGCAACTGAGAAAACTACTTCTATCGCATTTTCATTATTGGTTTGCAGTGAGAGGTGTAGGGTGTGGTCGAGTAATTCAAAGCCAAGTGGGTCGTCCCTCGCCAACAATCGTCTACTTATAAATGATTCTCGATCGGAATAAATTCGAATTGTAATGACCCACCAAAACAAAGCGAGCTCGACACCACCCTACCTCTAAACATCAAATTTGAAAGTACCCGGCATTGAATATAGTTCTTGAATCAAGCGAAAAACTGGACCTGACCGCACTGTTCCCCTATCTTGTAATTAGCGACCGCGAATAATCTGGGTTCGGATTGAAATAGAACTGATTCAAGGACTTTGGAATGAGTGAACATCTAAACGACGAACAGTCTGTCGCCGATGAGCGAATTACGTCTGAAAATCTCGACATCCTTGCACTTCTGCAACCGATCGACTTGTCGGAATTACAACCTGTCATCGGAGTGGCGCCACAGACAACGTTATCTGAAGTCGTTGATACGATGCTAACCAAGCGAGTTGGCTGCGTGGTTGTTGCCGAAGACGATCAGTTGGTAGGACTCTTCACCGAGCGCGATTTACTGTGCAAAGTCGTTCCCAGCGGAATCGACATTTCATCTACGCCCGTATCGAGTGTGATGACGCAAAAACCAGAAACACTTCCTGTTGATAGTCCGTTAGTGTACGCATTACAGCGGATGTCGGTTGGAGGGTACCGTCATGTTCCGCTGCTGAACAGCGAGGGGCGGGCCGTGGCAGTCATATCGATGCGCGATATCGTCCAGCACATTGTATCGTTGTATCCGGATCAGATATTTAACATTCCCGATCAACCCGGTTCCTGGTCCGGCCGAGACGGCGGGTAAACCAATTCGATCCGGCAACCCTTAATGTTGGCCGGGCGGTCCCTCCCCGAACTGGCAAATTGCATTGGCGTGTAAAATCTTTGCGCCTCGCGGAGCGCCGCCGCAACAGTCGGTCTAACGCTCCGCGGCAGACCTAAAGATCCGCGTCACGGAGAGGTTGTGAGTTTATTACAACCAAGTCGTTTGACGGCAAGCCGCAGGTCAGCGCGAATCAATCTGGTCAGCATCCGCTGTGCAGAACGCTACATTGCCAAAGCCGTTTGCAAACGCTCAGCCGGTGACTGACTGGCAATCACCTGAGCCATCTGCGGGTCGACGATCTTGATTCTGGATTTGTTCATGCCAACAGTTTAGCCGACTTCACTTTTCCAGGTTCCCGTGTTTTTCAGCTGGTCTTGGCGCCCAGTTTACGCAAATAGTCGGCAGTCGCAGGGTCACCGTATTCGATTGCCAAATCAAGCGGCGTGAATCCGTAATTGCTTTTGCGATTCAGGTGGTCGATCGAACTGAATTTCATCAACAAATCCATCATCGCCTTGCTGCCCGGAAAACAGGCTGCGGTATGCCAAACCGTGCCGCCCCGGCGATTAAACACCCGAATGTCAACGCCTCAACAAGTGCTGGACCATTTCCAGCGAGTTCCCGGCAACCGCTGAATGCAGCGTGGTCCAACGAGATCCGTCGGGGAGCGAGATCTGGGCACCGGCGTCCAACAGCAAATCACCGATTTCAATTTGTCCCGCCCTCGCTGCCGCGACCAGTGCCAAGGTGAGTTCATTCATATCCGGCGAGTCGGCCAATTACTGCTTGACCGCCGCAACCGATATCCTAATTCCTCGGATAACAGTTTGAGCCAATCTGGGCCGTTAATCAAAGGAGTTGTTGTCGGTTTAAACGCTTGGGCAACGCCTTTGGTCGGGCAAAACGCGGCCGATGGGCACGCGGATAAACGAAATATTTTCAACGTTTTATGTAATAGGTCCTGATGTGCTGCAGTCGTTCTGTACCGAGTGGACCGACGTGAAGGATCTCCCGTGTTTCGGCGAGAGATTCTTCGGTCGCTAAAGCTCCCTCAGAATGACTTGTTGATCGTTTGTCACAACATGAAACGTATTGCGGTTAAGCGAAGACGGAAACGCCTTTATCATTATCGGACGTAACAAAAAATGAAATCTTCTTCACACTTACAAAGTGGACAGCGCCACATAAGCACTAGCTGCCGGTTTTTACAGTATCGAACCGGCGGCTAACGCCTTGCCGCTCACAGCTACGTGAAACATCGTGTTTTTCGGTGCGAGAGACCGAATATGGCGCTGTCCAATTTACGAGGCTTTTAAAATGGCGATTGCCGAATCAAGAATTAGCTCGACAATGACACCGAGAACCGGTTTGATGACTCATCGACAATGGCCTGTGCCGAATCGTAGTTGGTTCATGCGGATGAACTGGCACGATCTTCTGTTCATGCATTGGCCAGTTGCGGCTGAATCGCTGCAGCAATGGCTTCCGGAACGCGTCGAAGTTGATCTGTTCGAGGGTCAGGCCTGGATCGGAATCGTTCCGTTTCGAATGTCAGGAGTAGCGCCACGTTTTTTTCCAAATTTGCCATGGCTTTCCGCATTCCCTGAATTGAATGTCCGCACGTATGTCACAGTCGATAACAAGCCAGGAGTATGGTTTTTCAGTCTCGACGCGACTAACCCGGTTGCAGTGCGAGCCGCGCGATATCTGTTTCACTTAAAATACATGGATGCACAAATTCGATCGACACGTCAAAACAGTTGGTTTCATTATTTTTCGAGCCGGACCCATCGCAACGAGCCGCCGGCGGAACTCGAGGTCGAATATCGACCCATTGGCGAATCGTTTTCGTCAACTCCGGGGCAGCTTGATCATTGGTTGACGGCGCGATATTGCCTTTACACCGCTGACCGGAGGGGTCGAATCTTCAGGGGTGAGATCGATCACAACCCGTGGGAACTTTTCGATGCGCAAGCCATTATTCATCGCAATACGATGTTGAGTGGACTTAACGTCGAATTGCCTGATTCGCCACCGCTGTTGCACTTTGCCCGTCAAACCAGCGTTATCGCGTGGGCGAATCAAGTGGTTGAATAGAACGTGGCGTTGCAGTCCGCGACAACACCGTAGCTCAGCCTGTCCCAAGCTGTTGCGAGTCTGGGACAGACTCGCCAACTGGGAACTATTCTCGACTTTTGGCCCATAACACCAAAACGTCCCATCTGAAACAGGGTCGCAACTGTTTCTTGCTGGCCACCGAGCGGCTAAAATGATGGCGTCATGTGTTTTTTATGGTGGCAGCGAAATGACTAAGTCAGTTATTCTTTTTTGTTTTATCTTTCTTATTTCAATGGGATTGCTTTGGTCGTATCCGGCGCAACCTGCAGCCGCCGTTGATGACGATGATACGAAACAACAACCTTTGTTGCCGAAGGATAATTTGCCCGCTGAACTTGAACTCGAATCGATCCCGCAAGGTTTTGAAAATCGCCCGAAGGTGCCGGAAGATAATCCGCTCACCGAAGAAAAAGTCCAACTAGGACGTCGGCTGTTTTTTGATCCGATTCTTTCAGAAAACAAAACGGTTTCCTGTGCCAGTTGCCATCAACCCGATCATGGATTTGCCAGCCCGGACGCGCGAGCCATCGGGCTGGGCGGACGTGTCGGGAAACGCAACGCGCCTTCGATCTTGAACCGGGCTTATGGGGAGATTTTTCTTTGGGACGGGGGCGCAAAATCGCTTGAAGATCAAGTGTTGACGCCAATTTCCAATCCAGACGAACTCGGCGGAACAGTTGAAAATGTGATGGCAGCCTTGAAAGCGGACGAAAGCTACGTTAATGATTTCACGGTGGCGTTTGCCGAATCAGAAACGCCGCCGTCCGTCGAATACGTCACGCCGACCAACCTGGCACACGCGATCGCCAGTTTCGAGCGAACGTTGTTGATTGGCAACTCTCTGGTGGATCGGTTTCGCGCCGCGGATTATGGAGCGCTATCAAAAAGCGCCCGGCAGGGAATGTGGATTTTTGAAAGCCGGGGGGGTTGTTGGAAATGCCATTCCGGACCGAATTTGACGGATGAAGAATTCCATAACACGGGCGTTGGATTTGGAATCGCCGATCGCGATTTGGGAAGAATCAAAATCACCGAAAACGCTGAGGATCGTTTTAAATTCAAAACGCCAACCCTTCGTGGCGTCCAACACACGGCGCCGTTTATGCACGACGGCAGTGTAAAAACATTGCGGGACGTCGTCGAGTTTTATAATAAAGGTGGCGCGCCTGACGACCCGTTATTGGACGAAGAGCTCAAGCCTCTCAAGCTCACCGAAGAGGAGATCGTTTTTCTGGTTGATTTCCTCAAGGCTTTGTCAAATTAGTATCAGTTTCATTTAGCTTTTAGCTGATAGGCTGTACACCTGTTCGCGAATTCAGATAAAGATATTTATGGCAGAAACTGTAAACGTCCAAGATGTAAATCTTTACCTCAGCCAACCGCATGAGGTCAAGGGAGCATGGATTGGACAAGGCGAAATATTGAAACAAGTCTTGGCATGTTGGATTGTCGTCGACGATGATGATCTTCCGTTAACACCCCGACTCATCGGCCCGCCCGGCATCGGAAAAACGGCGCTCGGCATGGCTGCTGCTCAGGTTCGTGAACAGGATTTGTACATTTATCAGTGTACCGCCGACACGCGACCGGAAGACCTGTTGATTACGCCCGTCCTCGCAGAGAGTGGCAAGATCGCCTACCACGCATCACCGCTGGTGAGTGCGATGATCAAAGGCGGCGTTTGCATTCTTGATGAAGGCAATCGAATGAACGAAAAGTCGTGGGCTTCGCTCGCTCCGCTTTTGGATTACCGGCGGTACGTCGAATCCATCGTGGCAGGAATCACGATTGCGGCTCATCCAGATTTTCGCTGCGCCGTGACAATGAACCAGGATGAGTCGACTTTTGAGATTCCCGATTACATTCTCAGCCGCTTGCAGCCAACCTTGACGCTCAAATTCCCCAATCGGGAAGACGAACTGGCGATTCTCCAATACCACTTACCGTTTTGTGCCGAACAGATGTTAAATATGACGGTGGAGTTTTTGCAGCAGTCCCACGAGTTGAAGCTGGATTTCTCCTCACGTGACGGAATCAACCTGTTGCGTTATGCGATGAAGCGGATTTCCCAGGATTCAGATCATCCACTTGCGGCAGACGAAGCGTGGCGAGAAGCCTTGGTTAAGTGTTTGGGCGAAGAAGCGTTGGATTTGAATACGCTTTCACAACAGCGAGCCAGGTCGCTTGGCGGTCAGACGATGCCGCTTGGATTCGGAGACTTCTTTTTTTCGAGTGATGACCCGCTTCACCCGGACCGCGATGACCTCGACGAATTCGATTCCGATGATTGATTCTCTGCTTGACATTGGACCGCACGTTACGGCTCTACCAATCGTTCACGGTCGCGGCGATTTCGCGTGGGAAGTACGGCGGTTGATGCTCGCGCATGTGTTCGATTGCCTGGCTGTTCCGCTACCACAATCTTTTCAAGAACCGGTAGAAAGTGCGATTCTGGATCTGCCGGTTCCAAGCATTGTGGTGCAGCGAGATTCTATCAGGGGATATTCAACCGATTGGTCGCCTGATTCTGATGAAGAAATGGACGACGATCACCCCGGTGTCAGTTTCGTGCCAATTGATCCGTGCCAGCCAGTGATCGCGGCGCTGCGAACAGCGATGGGTGACCGCATTCCGCGGAGATTTATTGACTTGGAAACTTCCGCCTTTGAGTCTTACTCGAGAGTCCTTCCGGATGCCTACGCGCTCAAGCAGGTTCCTATTGAAAAATTCGCGGCCGCCGTTTTGCCGAATTTGACGGCTCCAATTGGAACACAATGGAAGAATCGAATTTCCTACATGGCGTGGCGACTCCGCGAGCTTTCAGTTGATTTTAAACGGATCCTGTTTGTGGTCAGTGTTCTCGATTGGCCTTGGGTTCGGCAGGCGTTTCTATCGAAAGGACTCGAATGTCCCGATCCTGAATCGGTGAAAGAAGCGGTCCGTTATCAAGTCCAACCAAAGACACTGTATTTCCTGTTGGGTGAGCTGCCATTTATCACCAATCTTTATGAAAATGCGAGATCGGAACTGACCGACGATGCGAATCTCTCGATTGATGGCGTCAAGGAACTGCTCATTGCTTCGCGTGATGAGTACAAACAGGACTACAAAAACCGGGCTCGGAAGATCACGCCCAAGCTGTTGACCCAGTGTCTCAAATACACTCGAAATCTAACTCTGATCGAACATCGCTTTACGCCTCAGCTGGCGACAATCGTCACCGCCGCTCAACAAGTCGCAGGCGACGGATACGCGCTTCACGTGCTTGAGAAAGCCAAAGAATATACGTATGTGCGTGACTTGGACTTGCCCGAGGTTCGGATCGGGTTGGAAGAGATTGCTTTCGAAGATGGCGATGTCCTTTCTGCCGAGAACCGGCTTCCAGGCCCACCTCTGGTTTGGGCCGAAATCGAACTGATTCCGAAACCCGATCGAGACCGGCAACAGGAATGGAAACAGAAATGGAATCCATTTGCCCAATGCAGCTGGCCGCCGGAAGATGAGTTGATTGAGAGCTTTCGACAAACTGTTTTCGATCGAGCCAAAGACATTACCGGAGAGGATTTGGCGAAAACGGAAAAATTCACGACGAGTGTCAAGGACGGGATCGACATCCGGGACACCGTTCGCCATTGGTATGACGGTGACATTTACGTGAAAGTGATGCCACCGGTGCGCGGAAAACTTGATTGTGCGGTCATGTTGTTTGACTCGCCTGCCGATCCTCGAGATTATGGTTGGCGAACGACTTGGTTTGCAGAGCACAAGGACGAATCAACATTGGCATTTTACGCGACTGACTTTACTCAAGAGCCGGTTGGGCCGGGGATTTGTCAGGCTACCTATGGTGGTGCGTTATTCATTTATCCGCCCCGGCCGATTCCCGATATCTGGAATGACCCGCGTTTGGACTTTACCACCACGCTTGAAGAACGTCTGTTAGCGGCGGCTTGTTTCCATAGCGAATGCCCCCATATCGCCTTGGTCAGCCCTGGTGTTCCCGGTCCATCGTGGCGATTTCTGGCAAGGCGGTTTAAGAAAACATGGATTCATTTGCCGTTGGCGAGATTTAGCGACCAAACGGTTCAGCAACTGAGAATTGTGCACGTACTTAACGGCAAAGACGTGCGCAGTTATGCTGCAGACTTCATCAGACGTTCTTAAATGGAAATCGAAGTCGAATTTAGTCTGACAACTAACCCGAAAGCCAGTGATGGACCGTATCGAACTATTTCATAATCTTGTCAACCTGGCAGCCGTCGACGGCAAATTCACGGACGAAGAGATTCATTTTCTTGCCCAACGTGCCGAACTTTGGAACATTTCTGAGGACGAATTTGAAACGGCGATGGCCGGGCTCTCCACCGGTAATCTCGAAGTAAAGGTGCCCGAGATCCACGAAGAAAAAGTCGAGTTGATGAAAGAAATGCTGCGATTGGTGGCGGTTGACGGCGAGTTGGCCGAACAGGAAAAACGATTATGCGCCATCGCGTCAGCCAGAATGGACTTCACGAGTCAGCAATTCGAAGAGATCCTGGATTCCGTCATTTCAGAGGGTGGCTAGCGAAGCGTTTACTATTTCCGGGAAATGTACTAATAGGTTCCGAGGTACTTTTTTACTTCCCATTCATGTACCTGGGCTATGTATTCTCGCCATTCGAGTCTCTTTGCCTCAACAAAGTGACTAAATATGTGTTCTCCAAGTGCATTGCGAATCACATCGCATTCCTCCAGGGCATCAACCGCTTCATTCAGACTTGCGGGTAACCGGCCAACTTGGTGATCAATCCTTTCCTGTTCAGTCATGTTGTAAACGTTCTGGTCGACTGGTTTTCGAATTTCCATTTCCTGCTTGATTCCATCCAGGCCGCTTGCCACGATTGCCGCGAATGCCAAATACGGATTGCAACTCGGGTCTGGCATCCGTAATTCCATTCGCGTTCCGAGACCTCGACGTTCCGGGATCCGAATAAGAGGGGACCGATTTCGCATGCTCCAGGCAATGTGGGTCGGCGCTTCGAAGTCCGGGACAAGCCGTTTGAAACTGTTGATCAGTGGATTGGTTATCGCACAAATGGCCCGTGCGTGATTGAGAACGCCTGCAATAAACTGTTTGCCGGTTTGGCTGATTTGCTCCTCGGACTCCGTATCCGCAAACAAGTTTGTTTCGCCTTTGGAATCAAACAAGGAAATATGGACATGCATTCCAGAACCGTTAATGCCAAAAATCGGCTTTGGCATGAAGGTGGCGTGCAATCCGTGTTTGAGGGCAATTCGTCGAACCACGTATTTCAACGTGACGAGGTTGTCTGCTGTTTCAAGTGCGTCGCCGTACCGAAAATCTATTTCGTGTTGGCCCGGAGCAACTTCGTGATGGGCCGCTTCGATTTCAAGATCCATATCCTGCAGCGCGATCGTAATCTCCCTCCTGGCGTTTTCAGCCAAATCATAGGGAGCTGCATCAAAATACCCTGCTTCATCATGTGTGATTCGTGTTAATTCGCCCCCCTCGCCCAATTCAAACAGGAAGAACTCAGCTTCGGGACCCGCCATAATCGAATACCCTAGATCTTTGGCAACGTCCAATTGATTTTTCAGTATCGTTCGTGGACAACCCTCAAATGGTTTGGTGCTGGGTTCGCAGACATCGCAAAGCACGCGAGCTACTTTTCCGAGACCGCCTTCGTCCCAAGGATAAATTCGGAAAGTTGCTAAATCCGGCTGCAAGAGCATGTCGCTTTCCTCGATTCGAACAAATCCGTCGATCGAAGAACCATCAAAAAGAACGTCGCCGCTTAACGCTTTTTGAAACTGGGACGACGGAACCTCGACGTTCTTGTTCATCCCGGCGATGTCCGTAAACACGAGTTGAAGAAACTTTATGTCATGGTCTCTTAGTTGATCACTTACCTGCTCCAGAGAACTGGACGTGGATTTCTTAGGTGCGTCGTGCGATGTCGTACTCATGTTAATTTCCTTCTACCGTTTCTTCAGAACGTCTCTTACCTTGCCACATTCTTCGTTGCAAACAGGTAACGGCTGTGGCAAGTAATATACTGGAACTGGCCAATGAACGGAAAGCATGGGTCGCAATATCGGTTGGGTTAATCCAAGCAAATCAACCCGAACTCAAGGACTGAGCAATTTTGACAGGAATAGTCTCAAGGCTGGGCTGGGAACAGGTGTTGCCCATTTCTAGCGAAGCAGCCGCCCGGCTCGTTCACGATCGGTTAGAAACTCATTTCCGCGTCCATTAAGGATCGGCTCGCGCATTTTCTGACGTTGAGCAAGTCGTTGAAGCGAGCTGTGCCTTCGGCGAATCAACTGCGAAAAATTCGGGGCAGCATAATGTTCCTCGGCCAAGTCGTTGACGTACGCCAGCGCAGACAAATCTTCAAACGGAATGTCATTTGGCAAAAGGCCTAAGTCGTACGCATAACGTGCCGAAAAACCTGGCAACAAGACCTGCCATCCCCAGGTAACCTGATCCTCGGCGACAATATTGACATGACCGGCAAGATTGGTGGTGCAATTGTTTAACAGGGAATGGTAGAATTCCGGTTCGACAGTCAGCTGATTGACTCGTTTCATCACATCAACAAAAAGCTCCTGAGCCTTCACCGGGGTTGCGACAGTCGGATAGACGTACACATCCGAGTCGCGATGGTGAGTACGTAAGCGAATCAAATCGCGTTCATCAGCAACAACATAAGTGATCTCGTATTGTCGCAACGAACCCAGCACCACGGCGTAGTCTTCCTCTTTCTCTTTGCGAACTTCGATGGAGACACCCAGGTAAGTACCATCTTTCAGACCGAAACTCAAAAACGTGTGCGCCAGAGCCGGCGTCTGGGGAAATGGTGAGACGACAAAATCCACGCAGCGAATGTCATCGAGCGGAAACCTGCGATCATGGTGACTGACAATGAAATCATCCGCTGTCACATACAGCGTATTGCGAATGTTGTGAAGGTTGACGACTCCATCAATAATCTCGGAATGCGGCAACTTCGCGACGTCCGGCTTCCAATCACGCTGATTCGAGGGACGGATTCGGTCTCGCAACGTGTTAATGCGGAGCGGCTTGCAACCAGTTAATGACATCGCACCAAGCGTAAGAACGACAATGTAGAACCGGAAGTAAATCGAATTGAATAGGATTTGGGATGACATTCGAAGCCGCATGCAAACATTTGACACACGACTTCTAGTAAATCCAGGAAAGTCAGGCAATATCGCTAGCGTAAGCTGCCGTCATTGAAGCTTCAGGCGGTTGGTTGGGCAAGTGATAGCACGCAAACACGAAACCGCCTCAAACCAACTCGGCAATCACCTTTCCGTCTTCGGTCGCTGTGGTTGGGCTATCAAAGTCGGTCGTGTATTCCTTGTCTGGAGCGACACCAAAGGCATTGAAAATGGTCGCGAACAGGTCTGCAACATGATAAGAATGACCTTCTATTTTACGGCCATCGTTGGAAGTCTGCCCGACTGCGACACCAGCATTGATAGGTCCTCCACCGATGACAACGGGTGTAACCGCCGGGAAATGGTCTCGCCCCATTTGGCCATTGATCGTTGGCGTGCGACCAAACTCGCCCATCCAGATGATCAAGGTGTCATCATACATGCCACTTGATTTCAAGTCTTCAACAAGGGCTGCGAACGGTCGATCTATCTGCTCGCAGAGTCGCTTTACACTATTGAAGTTGTCCGAGTGGGTGTCCCAACCGGATTGTTGAACTTCAACGAATGCAACGCCCAGGTCTAGCAATTGCCTGGCGATCAAACAACGTCGACCAAATGCCGATTCACCATACCGCGACAAATCGCGCTTACTGGACTGTCGCACGTCCAGCGATTTGGCGAACCTGGTGGACGCCATCCGTTCGATTTTCTCAACCGCCGCTTTTCGTGTTTCCATCCGGGCATCGTGAAACTTGTTACTGAACGAAGAGTCCAATTCACGGAGCAGTGAGACTCGACTTTTGCGACGACGGACCGTGTTGAAAAGATTGATTGCCGCATCAGCATCTGCAACGGAAAACGGCGTGTGTTCTGGACCCATGTAGGCTGGACCAATCCCGGTAGCTCCCAATGAAACATACTTTGGGAAATCCGAGTCAGGAGTTTCTCGCGAAATGACACTACCCATCGCCGGTCGAGGGAAACTGGGGACCAGTTGGAATCCTGTGTGCAAATAGTACGTCGCTCTCAGGTGTTCGCCTTCGGTTGAAGTCAGGTTTCGAATAACGGACAAATGATTCATCTGTTTGGCGAGTTGCGGCAACGTTTCACTAATCTGAATGTCGCTGGCGGTAGTCGCGAGTGGCTTGAACGGCCCGCCGGTTCCTGTTTCTGGTTTCGGGTCGAAAGTGTCAAGCTGACTGGGACCGCCTTCCATCCACAAGACAACACAACGTTTTGCGCTGCCTTGAAAAGCGGATTTGGCGAAAAGATCCGTTCCGCGATTACGCAATGCATAGGCAAAAAATCCACTAACACTGCCGCCAATCATCTGTCTTCGATTAATCATCGTTTGCCTTTTAGTGATTAAAGAAAAACTCATTGCCAAAGAGAAGTGCAAACGTAATGTCAACACGACTCTTGTCGCGGCACAGTTCGCGTTCACGTTTGCTCGGATATCGCGTCAGAATTTTCAGGTAAAGTTCATCCAAAGAGAAGGAAGCCTCTTGATCGTCTATCGGAAGGCTCGCCGCAAATTTCTCGATGAGCTGTTGATTGGTTTCGAGGTAATCCCAGGTTCTCTGAAAATCCTCGTAAATGCGAGTTTGGCCAACCAAGCGTGCAATGGCGGCTCGGCGTTCAGCTGGCTCCAGCGTGCGATTCGTAATCACGCTGAATGAATCAACGTACTGCTCTGCCAACATCGGTTTGACCTGCCGGGCGGCAAAAAGTAGGGTCGCTTCCTTTGCCGTGTCCCGCATCGCACATTCGCGTTGATAAGCCTGGCTACTGCAGATCATTTTGAAAAATGGTTTGATTTGAAAACCGTCTTCTTTGGCCGAACCTGCCAGGAAGTCTAACAACTGCTGATCCGCAGGCGGGTTTTCTTGATTGTGATCATCGGGTGGATCAATGATCCCGCGTCCAATCAATTGATACCAGACGCGGTTGGCAAATGTCCTGGCAAAAGGATTACAGTGGGTTACGTACAGCGCGAGTTCGTCACGGAATTTTCCGGTTCTCGGAATCGAGCCCGTAAGAAACTTCGGTCGTTGATTTTCATTGCCTGGGGATTGAATGATGTCCCGGATGATCGCCGTTCGTTCACGCTGTTCCACTCTCATCAAGCCAAAAAAGCGACTCATGCGTTGATAGTCTTCCTGTGTCCAACGATCAAATGGATGATCGTGGCACTGCGCACACTCAAGCCTCACACCGAGAAAAGACCGACTGATGTTGATTGCCGGCGCTGCGCGATGTCGAACCAGGTAGTTACTTGGCCCGTCAATCGCGATCGAACCCCTGGCGGTGATCATCTGTTCTACGATCGATTTGAACGAAACCTGGTCGCGGATCTGTTCTTCAAGCCATATGCGAAAGACTTCTCGATCAGTGCCGAAAGCGTTGGAATAACCGATCAGCCACGCGGTCCAGGTTTCTGAAAGAAAACGATCAAATTGGGGTGAATCGATCAGCCGCTCGACCAGTTCCATTCGATCCGGGTTTTTCTGAAAAACCCCGATTTCATCGAGTGTTGGAACCCGCCCGATCAAATCCAGACTGGCGCGACGGAGAAACTGTAAATCATCGCAAGCCGGAAGTGGTTCAATGTTGTTTGCCGTATACCTTTGCGCCAACAGCGAATCGATCGACGTCGATTCCATCGCTTCGGGCGCGTGGACATCGTAACCAACAGCGGAAATCAGGCTCAGCAATAGGAATCTAAAAATCATTTTTTTCAAGCTCGGTTTCGATTGCACGGGCCTCTTGAATGATCTCCTGAAGTTGCGTCTGGGCTTCCTCGAGGACAACGTATTTTCCGTCAACTTCTTCAAAGTGTCGATTGATCCACGCCGGCCAAGCATCATATTGTTTTGCTTCGACCAGTTCCTTGACCTTATCAATCGTTACAGCTCGTCCTTCAGCGGAGTCGTAGATGGCTCGCCACTGCGAATCAAGTTCGTTGATGTGGGGATCAAGGATTCTTGTATGTCTGCGGAATCGACGAGCTTCGCGGAAGGTATTTTTGACGAACTCCAGAACCTGCTCCTGCATCTCTTCGCGAACAAAATAGCCATCGGAGTTTTCCTGCAAGACAGCGGCCTTGATTTGATCAACGGCGCCTTCGGCGCTGGCAGCTCGATAGTCAAAATCTTTGACGATTACGCATTTTCCAATTTCGCTTTTTAGAAAATCCTTGACAAGTTTTTCGGTTTCGCCTTTGTCGACAATCAAGTCGGCGATTTCGTCGATGGGTTGCCGCAAGGCCGCAAATTTTTCGCGTTCCAGTTTCGAACTGGCGATTGCCTCTTCGACAAAGGCACGTTTCTCTTCAGGAATGACCAGCCCTTCGGGACCGTCCTCGAGAATTGATTCCAGAAACCGGAAATATTGTTCGGCTGGTTTTTGTTGGTCCATTCCGCTACGACCGAACGACATGGACAAGACGCGGGCAGCTAGATTTGGGTCTCCCAAGCCCTCCTTGACGATTTTGTGCAACTCATCCTCTTCGAAGACTTCGTCGGACCAGCTCTTGAGCTCCTTTTGAACGAAGGCAAGGTGTTTCGTCGCCGCGTTGATATTTCCGAGTTGTTTTTCTAACTCGTCACGGGCACTTTCGCGCACGACCAACTTGCCTGAGCCGTCATCGGCAAGGAATCGACCAAGCCGTTGCATCAAACGCGCGCGTCCCGGACGCATTTGTTGTCGCATCCTGGAAAAGTAGAGTATTTCGGGTGCGTTCTCATGTTCTAAAAGCCGAGTTAGCATTTGGTCAGCTTCCGTTTCGCCGGACATTTTTGATTTTAGATTCGTCAGAGCGGTGTCAAGCTGTTCGATGTCGTGCTGCGCCAGGGCAACTGCTTCTTTTATTTTGTTGTGGTCATCGGGGGTGAGGTTGGAAAAGAATTCGGGAATTGCAGCTTCAGAATCTTTACGACGCATTTCACCTTCGATGACACTGACCCGATTGCTAACCGCAACTTTTCCTGCGGGCGTTTTGAGTACTTCAACAAACTGTTTCGCAATCTCGTCCGCGACGTCAATTTTGCCTGCCATGGTTTCGATTTTTGGAGCCAGCTGGGGTTCGTCGTCTTCTTGAACCGAAGCGAGCACAATTGGATTCGTTGCGACGGGTGGACAAGCGACCAATCGAATATTGATCCAACCGAGGGCCATAATGGTCACAATCAGAGCCATTAGTGAAAGACGCCGGATCAGCGTATCTTGAGCTTGCGTTACAAAAAGACGCTGCACACGTGTCGTTAAATCGGAATTGGCCATGGCGCTGGCTCCAAGTAAATGAGTTGGATTTGATGTGGACAAAGACAAAAGTGCGCGGGCAAATCCCGTTTTTTCGAGACCGTCGTGTTCGCTGACAGCCTCATCACACGCCCATTCGGCTGCTTCCTGGAAATGCCGAACCGCCAACCACGCAAACGGATTAAACCAATGAGGAATCGCCATCGCCGTCGCCAGAAACGACTTCCAAATATCTGAGCGGCGATAGTGAGTGTATTCGTGCTTCAATACGCATTTGCGTTGTTCGGAAGAAAGATATTGCCAGAACGTATGCGGCACCAGGATCCGATAGCCTTGTGGTGTCGCGACCAAAGCCGGTCCGATTGTTGGATGGACCTGCAAGGGTATCGTCTTGCCGATTTTCAAATCACGACTAACCGACTCGTTTTGCTGTGTCCACTCGGCGGTTGCTGGAACCGCTAATCTAAGCGAACGAATAAACCGCAGATACCTGCCAAGAAATACAGAAAATGTGCAGCACATACCGGCAAACCAGATAACAAAGGCCAGCATCGACCAATTGATGTTGGTTGCCGTGTCCCTTCCTGGTTCTCGCGTCGACGACTCGGTTCTCGCTGGGGGACTGGCGGCGACAACGTCATCCGGTTTGCTGTTGATCGTATCGGTCGTCTTGATCGACGATCGCAAAGAATCCAGTTCTATCGGTTCATCCGCGAACTCAAAGGTGTTCTCATTGAGAAGGGATTCACTGGTTGAAGATCGCAAACTGGTTTGGTTGCCAACGGAATCCTGATCCAAGACAGGAAGGTCGATCGAAACACGCGTCAAAACAATTCCATTCACAAGGACGGCGATCCATATGGCGCGATAAATTCGGTGCGAAGCTGGCTTGAGCCAGCGAAGAATGATCAAGGCGACAATCGCCGATACCGTCAGAGTAACCGTGGCCATGAGTAAACTGGGGATTTCAAATGCACTTGGGTTCATTTTTGTTGGCTCCCGTTCGCGATTCGTTTTTCAGCTTGATCAATGATGTCTTTAATTTCCTTGATGTCACTTGCAGATAGTGATTTGTCGTTGACCAATTGAGCGACAAGCGGAACTACGCTTCCTTCAGTGACACGATTCAATAGTACGTTCAACTGATTTGCACTGACGTGCGCTGGTTTGATCACCGCAGAATAGCGGGCCGGTCGAGAATTGGATCGCTTGACATAGCCTTTTTCTGCGAGACGATTCAAGCGCGTTTGCATCGTGGTGTATCCAATTGGTTTGGCAAATTTTTCATGGGCTTCTGAAAGTGACAATTCGCCTTGCTGCCACAGGAAGCTGACCAGCTCCATTTCCCCGCTCGTCAACGAGAATTTTTTGCCCGGGTTTTTTGCCATTTGAATCTGTCGGTGAGAGGACCTATTTTGTTTTTACTACGTTCGTAGTATTTATTACTAATCTTGTAGTAAAAGTCAAGCGTTTTCTGAAAAAGTTGAATTTGCCTAGGATTTTAAGGAATCTGTAGCCGAGTCTGTCCCAGACTCGGTCGACGCGTGTCTCAGCCTGGGACAGGCTGAGTTTCAGTGACGACTTGAGAGTCTGTGTTTTTTTATTTTTGAACAACGTAAGTCCATGTGTTCGTAGTCCGGCTTTAGCCGCTTTAGCCAATACGGTTCAATAAGAAACCAAAATCGTTTAGTCATCCTGAGGGAGCCTAGTTGGACAGCCACATGTTTTCGTTTAACCGCGTGCCCATCGGGACGCGCGGGGCGTTGCCCACGTGGTTCAACGATTTTGGTGTATGGGTTGATGACAGAAGATTTGCCAAAAGTGGCGCTGTCAAACTAGCTAGGCGACTGAAGGATCTCTCGTGTTTTTGCGAGAGATTCTTCGGTCGCTAAAGCTCTCTCAGAATGACTTCGCTTTTGACGAGAGGCACATGAAGCCATCGCCTCACCTAGCGAGAACCGCCTGGCGAAAACGAACCGTTTTTAATTTTCTGAACTTTCGTCCATTGATCCGAGATTCGATAGAGGATTTTTCCGGCCACCAAGTGGTCCCGTGCAGCGGCACGGGGGTTTTGTTGGTACCAAAGATTCGCTTCGGTACGAGGTGTGCCTTCAATAATCAGCAAGTCGGTCAACTGATCATAGCTGACGCGATGAGAAGTTGCTTCAAACAAGTCCCCGTAGATGTGGGCGTTGCCGGTTGCGATCAATTCGTTTTTTGGTTCAGTTGCCCCGCGCGGTTCCCACTTCGACATTTCGATCTTCTCACAAGTAAGTTTGACTGCGCCGGCGGGAATCTGCGTGACAACGTCAGGGTTGAGCGTCTGGGTCCAGTTGTTGACAGGCGTGTAAAGCGTTCGCACGTTGCCAGCGATTTGCATATCCTGAGTTTCCGTATTGGCGACCAGCGAGCCGTCGAAGTTGACCTGAAGATAGGAGAGCCCGCTCGAGTTCTGGGTAGCTTGGCGTTGTTGCCCCATTAGCGAAAACGACGATTTGCCGATTCGATGATTCATGATGGTGCCAGGACCGGCGGCCGTGATCGCTCCCGTCGCCATCTTGACGGTCGCTCTGGGCACGATGACTTTTTGTTTTTCAACCAGTTTGCCTGCAGCATCGAAGTCCTGATTTTCGACGACGATAGGTTGAGGATTTTCGTCCCCGTTGTTAAGGCCAACGAGTTGAAATACGCGTTGAGAATTGTTGAGGTGATTGACGAGTATCAACTCTTCGATCTCGATTTTGTGATCCGGTTTGCGGTTTTCATTTGACAGGGTTTGAAAGTCGACGCGTTGTTTTAGTTGTACACTCAAGGCCTGGCTGAGCGATTTCGTTTTTCGAGTGGTTGCTTGCTGGGTTTTTTGGCTGGCCTGCATGATCACATCTTGTTCGAAATAGATCGTGCGCCCGTCAAAAACCATGCCACCTCCCCAAGAGACGTCGATTTGAGCTGGCGTCTTGCCGATTGGTGTATTCTTCCGGCCGTTTTTTGGATCGGCGGTGCGAGGAGTCATTTGCATTTTTCCGGCTCCTTCGACCCAGAGCTTGTTGGCTGATTGGTCAAGATGAACGGCGACACCTTCGAGTACTAATCCGTCGGCCACGACGATGGCTTGTTGCAGTCGTGAGCCAATGACTTTGACGCGATACAATTTTTCACCCTGTGGCAGCACCTCCAGCCGATGACCGATAAGATGCAGACCTTCTGCGTCGACAACCGCGTGTCGTGACGGCGATCCGACCACAAAAATACGATAGGTGTCCTGGCCTTGTGGCATCATGTCAAGCTGATGGCCAACAACTTTGAGTGGTTTATCGTTCGGATTCTGAGTCACGATTTCTTCGACGAAGACGTTTCCCTCGATTTTGACTTGTCGAATTTCCGATCCAGATTCCTGACTGCTGAGTTGAGCATCGATTTTGTCGCCATCCACCCGGAATTTGCGTTCCCGGATGACCGAAGCAGCAAACCCGGCGAGCTTCACTTGGGCATCGCGATTTGTCGGTGCGGTCATTTCAGTTTTCGGGGTCGCAAATGAATCTTGGTAGACAGGACGGCGTACTTGAACCTGATTTGACAAGAACAACGCCTCGCCGGCGAAGGGCGTTTGCGAGAGGGTGTCGGGTTGCGGCCAGGTCGCGGTCAACTGTCGCGCGGTGCCCGCGAGTCTTGGCGAGTCGATCTTCACATCGTCATACGCCAGGAGTTTTGCGGGTTGATAGTCCCGTTTTGTGATTTGCCGGGAAGCATCCTGGGGCACGTTGGTCTTCGAAACTGGCCACAACCAGAACCTTAGATGATTCGCATCAATTCGCGTGTCCTGATTGATTGAAACCTTCGAGCCACCATCCAACTGAATCAGTTTGGCACCGTTTGTTTCATCGCCAACGGTTAGTTTGTCTTTCCAGGAGGCGCGGAATTCACCGCGTTCCCTCGTTGCTTTTCGCAACATGCTACCGGGACCCCAGGCAGTCAGTGGGCCGATCGACTTGTCCTTGGGAATTAAGTATTGAAAACGTTTTGATTCGAAATGGTATTGCTCATTGACGATCGTTACGCTTCCCGTTTCACTGCGCGCAAAAATCTGGTTTTTCGCCAAATCGTAATCAAGTTGGTCGCCAGAAATTTGCGAGGATCGCGAATGGGAGTTGATGATCGCCGGAGTCCCAATTGCTGTAATGTGTTTTAATTGCAATCCTGAACCGGAGTCCTTCATCGGATTGATCTTTGTCTGTTTATCGCCTTTGAGGAAAAGCGTAAGTTGTTCGCAATTCAAATTATCGCCAAATTGATCGATTTGCTTCACGACAACCTGATCGCGCAAGACAATTGTTTTTTCGATAACGTCGTACACAAACGGGCCATTGCAAACAATATCCAACGGCGACTGGTTGCCGGCCAGCAGCCCATTGGGAGTTGTCGTTGATTTGGCGTCTGGCGATGGGCTACGTTGTTTCGGTTCGATTCGCATCTGCTCCAGAAATGCCAATTCAATTCTTCGAATCCCGTCAACTTGAGAAAAATCGGCCGTTACTGGATTCACGGGACCAGCGTGCGCCATTTCAATCAATAGATTTCGCCCCTTGCCATTATTCGGGCCGAACTGAAAGTCAACTTGTTCAAGCGCATAAATGTTCTGTTTTTCGATCTGCACGTTGCGAGTGTTAATGCGCATCGAGTCGTCTTTTTCTGACGAAGATGGGAGACGATAGATTAAGACTTCGCCGGAAAGCGTGGCCCGCTCCATCCGCCCCGAGCCTTGAGACTGATCGGTACTGCCGAAGGTAAAAGGCCGATCAAATTTGATTTTCGCTTCATCCAGACATCTCAACACCGTTGGTTGGGCATCGGGTTCCGCCTGTTGCGCATCCGTTTTACTGTCCATGATCAACGTAAATGGAAAAACGATCAGCGTTCCGTCTGGTTCAGTACGGTAATCCTGAAATAGTATTTTTCCCTGGGCCGTTTGAAGCATATTCGACGATCCCAGCTCCCAGTCGTCATCTGTAAACAACGGTTTGTACTGCTGTTTGCGATCAACGCTCGATTGCGCGTCAACGACGGGAGCCAATTGACGTCGCTTTACCAAGTTGGGAGGACCTTCGATCGCGGGCACCGCGTATCGCGCGTAGATCGAATAGGCAAGGATGGTCATTGCCAAACAAATCAGATATTGCGCAATTGGGTTGATCCGTTTTGGCAAGTGAATTCCTTTTCCGTCTGCCGCAGGAGATTAACAAGTAGTCAGGTATTGGTATAGCTACCAAATACTTCGTTCCATCGGTTCTGGCTTTTCAAAATGGTTTCAATCAATTCGCGAATTGCTCCCTTTCCACCAGCTGCTTTCGTTACTATGTGAGCCACGCTGCGAACTTCCGCGACGCCGTCAGCGACGGAAGCCGCTAACCCAACCTGATTCAACAAACTAATGTCAGTCAAGTCATCGCCCACATAGCAGACTGCACTGTGATCCAATCCCAGTTCGTTGAGGATTTGTGCGGCGACCGTCAACTTGTCGGATGACCCTTGCCGAACAATTTCCACATTCAACTCGGAAGCACGAAGCTTTACAACGTGTGACGAGCGAGCGGTGATGATGCCAAAACGATGTCCCGCACGTTGCCACAGCCTAATCCCCAACCCGTCGCGGACGTGAAATGTCTTTGTTTCTATCCCTTGGTTGTTGTACGTGATGCTGCCATCTGTCAAAACGCCATCGACGTCGGAAAGAATGAGCTTGATCGCCTGCATTCTCTGTTCGAGCTTCATTTACGTCCGTTTGAATGAAAGGTTCAGACACTGGGAAGGGATTTTAGAAGGACCAACAATCGATGACAACGTGAAGCGGGCGACAGCATTTTTTGCTAGCGAGACTCGTTGCCGGAGGAATGTCTCCGCAATCCTCCTCACGAGGGCCGAGGCGATCGTCGAAGCGGTCGAGTGGAAGGCGTCGCACGGCGCATAGCTTGGCACGCTAGAGATTCTTGTCTCTGAGTTCTTTCAGACGGGGCAAGCGGCTGTTTTCGTACGCCTTTCCTGACGAAACAACCCTACACGACTGTGAGATGCGCTTTAAAATTTGTTTTCTTGGTTTAATAATCGCGGAAGTCAGACCATCAGTCTTTCAACAGGTGTCAATCCGAAGGAGTAATGGGAAGCAAGTCGTCAATTTGACATGACCTGTTGCCTTACCGGAAAAAGAAGCTCGCAAATGTCTCTCAGAAAACTATCACGCAACGCCCCGTGCCCTTGTGGAAGCGGCAAGAAGTATAAACAGTGCTGCATTCGCAAGGACTTTGACTGGCTTGAAGACGACGAGGGCAACGTCTTTAAGTCCCTGCCATTGTCGGACGACATGAAAGAAGCCCTCGATCAACAACGTCAGGAGTTCGTTGATGAGCATGGCCGGGAACCGGAGCCCGATGATCTGCTCTTTCCGGACATGCCGCACCATGAGCACATGGAACACCGGATGATCGAGGCAATGAAAAAAGCAGGAATCAACCCGGCTATCATTTATGCCGTTGAACAAACGGGTCGGCTTGTGAGCGAGGCAAACGAACATCTTCTCTCCGACAAGGAGCGGGATGAATGGAATGCGGCGATTGAGGAATACTATGCAAAACATGGTTCGCAGGAACTGCCTGAGTATCCCGTCGGCACGGTCGCTCTCTACGGTCCTGACAACAAGACGACGACGAAGATCGTGGCCGGCGTGCTCCTCGGAGATGATGCGGAACCGATCCTCGAAAGATGGGTAGGGACGGATGTTACGGTGAATCCAAAAGTACAAAACAGAATTAAAGTGTTCTTCGCCAAGCACGGCGTCAAGTCCGTCACGGCTGTTGACCAGAACATGGGCTGCCCCCACGAAGAAGGAGAGGATTTCCCCGTTGGCGGAGACTGTCCATTCTGTCCGTATTGGAAAGGTCGGCAGGGAAGCAATGCTTCGTTTTGACGTTTTTTGGTAGAGTGGTCACCGCCACCGACCGAGCCTTTGCGACGAACTTTCGGCGATGATCATTCTCGAGCCTTGCTCAGTCGATGGCCGGTCCCCAGGCCCAGTGATGGAAAGCGATGTTTAACCGCGCCCATTTAAATCGAATTTGACAACGCCCGTTTTTCCAAAAAACAGATAGATGTGTTTTCCGTCGGTTGCGGGCGTTGCCGCAGCGTAACCATGACCATGGATCAATTTCCGTGACTTTAACCGATCCTGACTACATTTTAGAAGTTTTCCCATTTTCTCTGGCACTTTTTTCGCGCTCTCGTCGCACTAATTACGGCGGACCCTACATGGTGGTCTCCGCGTGGACAAAACGATTACAGCCCAGTCAGCGAAAACGGGACACGGATTTTCCACGAGGATTAGGAAGATGGTAGGATGCGGACAGGGAAGCTGAGGATACGGACCTTGGATCGTCGGGTGCGCTAGACGTTGAAAACGGAGACCGTATTTCGGGGTACTACCATTGCCATGTGTTGCTTTCACCTGCTTCTTGAAAGGATCTCGCCATGATCGTTGGGTCGCTGTGCTTGCTGATTGGGACGCTTTGTTTGCCATCGCTGACTCAAGCCGAGAACACTTATTTCATCGGATCAATCCTCGACTTGGAATTCGTCGAAGGTCGCCTGCCGGCTGAATCGGAGTCCCGCCCAGACACGCGCTTCATCGTCCGAGGAAACGCCATGTTTCCGTATGCGGCGGTCCAGGGCGCCGAGGTCTATGTGACCAGTTCGAACCGTAATGCATGGCAGGGATTTCGCGATGCGCAGATCGCAATTCGGTCGGACGGCGACAAGGACTTGGAAGGAACGCTGTTCTGGCCGGACAACAACGGCGAGAAAATGATTCAGCTCCGATTCCGCGTCGACATGTCGCAGGCTTCGTCTACCAGTCGCGACCGTTTTCTGGGGGAGAAGCTCAAGCACTACGAGCGTTTGCTGCAAGTGGATTGCCCCGGTTCGGCATGGTTTCGGTATCAAGTCCGGACGATCCAGCGCGAGCTGGGTCTCACGCCCGCGAACAACAACAATCGACGCCGACAGTTTTTTGGGAATCGTGGCAATTCGCTCGAAGACACTTTTGCCCTTCTTTCGGGCGGCCGCGCATTAAGCGAAAACCTTCAATTGGATCGAGTCCTGCCCACGACGCTAGGCGCGGAGGAAACCGTGGCACTGAAGTCGATTCGTGGTGTCAACGTGCGCGAGTACGAGTGGGAGCCGTTGGTGAAGGGACTAAACCCGCCAACTGACCCGTTGGCCAAGCTGATCCCGGACGACCAGCACGTGTTGTTCTTTTCGAGATTCGAAGACATGGTTTCGTTGGCCCGCAATGCCACCAAGCACGGCGTGCCGATTTTCAATTTGGCTGAACCGCGTGCCGAAGATGCGATGACCCAGGCAAGATACGAACGACAGTTGGGATTGTCGCTTGATCGCGTCGCGCAGCTGTTGGGAAAAACGGTCATCGACAGTGTAGCAATCACCGGCAGCGATCCTTACTTTCGCACCGGCACCGATCTCGCAGTGCTGCTGGAAGCCAAGCACCCAAAGGTGCTCAAGCAACTGATTGACGGGCAAGTGATGATCGCCGCCGCTCAATACGCCAATCCTCAAACCGACAACGGGAGCATCGGCGACATCGATTACCAAGGTGTTCGCACGCTTGATCGCAAACTATGCTCGTACCGCGCCGTGCTGGGCAAAACAGTCGTCGTGACGAATTCCCTCGCGCAACTTGGACACTTGATCCACACATTCGAAGGACAACGCCCGTCATTGGCGTCGCTTCCGGAGTACACTTTCTTCCGCCATCGATATGCGCGCGATCCGTCGGAGACGGCGATACTAATTATTTCCGACAAAACGATTCGCCGGTGGTGCAGTCCCCAGTGGCGGATTGCGAGTTCGCGACGCACTCGCGCCGTCGCTCTAATGGCCGAGATTCAAGCAGGTCATTTGGATCAACTGGTTAGCGGAGAGTTCAAGCCGCGCCCCGTGCAAGCGACGGACCTTGCCCCGGCCGCTGGCGAATTGGAGTTGCATCCGACCGGCGTCTTCTCCGACCAATTCTGCACCTTGGAGTTTCAAACACCGATTGCAGAAATGACCTTCGACACGGTAACGCAAAGCGAAGCCGATATCTACAAACGTTGGCGAGACGGCTACGAGCGCGCGTGGAGCAATTTCTTTGATCCGATCGCGGTGCAATTCAAGGTGACCGACGAAGAGCTGGTGGCGGGCGTTACCGTGATGCCGTTGATTGCCGGCTCCGAGTACCGCACTTTCCTGTCGCTGTCACAGGGTGCGAAAGTTGGAGACAACGACGGCGATCCTCACCAACGCGCTTTGTTGCACTTGGCGCTGGCGCTGAATCGAGAGTCGGCGGCCACCAAGCAATATGCCGGCCTGCTCAGTTTGCTGAGTCCGGAACTTAAGGTCAACCCGCTGTCGTGGATCGGCGACACCGTCGCGGTGTACGTCGACGACGGGCAATTCTTCGCGGATCTGGCCGGCGTCGAGCCCAAAGAACTTGAAAAGTATGTCGAAGACAACGTCCACCGGCTGCCCATCGCGCTGCACGTTGGTGTGCGAAGCGGACTCAGATTGACGGCGTTTCTGGCTGGGGTGCGAGCATTCATCGAGCAATCCGCACCCGGCATGACGACCTGGGAAACACGGGAATACGGAGACCAACCCTACGTTCGAGTTTCCGCCAGCGAACGGTCTCGATCGCGCAATCGCCGCAACGCGATTGACAAACTTGCGCTGTACTACGCGGCGAGCGGCGATGCGCTGATCTTGACGCTCGACGAGTCATTATTGAAGCGATCCCTTGATCGGCGCAAGGTCCGCCGCAAGGTCGAGGACGAAGGTAAAGTTTGGCAGCGCCCCGGAGTGCGTTGGATCGGCGACAGTTTCAACGTTCAGATTGACGCCTCGCTGTTGAGTTACATTGAAAAGCCGTTGCACGAGTTCTACCAACAAACGATGCAGGTTTTGTGCTGGAACAACATCCTGATTCTGAACGAATGGAAGCATCGCTATCCCGATCAGGATCCTGTGGAAGTGCACCAAGCGTATTGGCAGCGAAAGCTCGTCTGCCCCGGCGGCGGCCGCTATCGCTGGAACGAGTCTTGGCAGACGATGGAATCCACGGTCTACGGCCATCCTGGGGAACCCCAAGACGGACCGACGTGGCCCGCGTCGCTGGCACGGTTGTACCACGGCAACTTCGGACTAACGTTCGAAGACGACGGTCTGCAAGCGAGAATTCAGATCCGGCTCAAGTAACGTACTCGCAACGATCTGCGTGAGCGACTTCTGCGCCCCGAAACAGCCAATTGAATTGGGTGCAACTCGCTGATCTCTACCGAATTGTCAAGAAACCCCTGCGGATGGCGAGTTGCACTCAATTGAATCTCCTGGCTCGACAGTCCTGGAGACGTTGACGAAGGAGGGGTCTCCGAAGACAGTGCTGAAGAGGTCGTCAAGGCTTTAGACTGCTACTTGCTAGGTGCTCGCACATATGGCTAGGGGAGGCCAAAAAAAGCTCGGTTCTTGCTCTAAGAACTTTCTGACATGGGCGAAAATCAACATCTTTCATTGGCATACACCACAAAAATAGGCAGAATTTGGCGAGTCGGGACTTATAGCAGATATCAACGAGCAGGCGCATGCGTTAGATTTTGATCTAAGTTGGCAAGATGACGGGCATCCTAAACCTCTGTTGATAAGGTTGAGGTAAGCCCGGCAGCGTCTTGCCGAATGCGAATCAAAGTCGAGTTATTTCGCTGAAGACAACGCCCGGCAATCAGAACGCCACGACCGCTATCCGTCCGTGCGACACGCACTAAAATCTGGAGACTATTTATGTCGAAACAGGCAACGCGAGTTCCTCGGCGTCGCTTTTTGCAGACTGCGGCAGCGTCGGCTGGTGCTGCTGCGATGGCGCCGATGATTATCCCCAGCTCAGCCCTCGGCCGCGACGGTGCTGTCGCCCCCAGCGAGCGAATTGTAGTCGGGGGCATCGGGATCGGACGCCGTGGCGGATACGACCTCGGCTGTTTTCTGCCACAAAAGGACGTACAGTTTGTGGCGGTCGCCGATATCAAGAAAAAACGCCGTGGCGAAGTCAAAAATATCGTCGACAAACACTACGGAAACGATCAGTGCGTAACCTTTCGCGACTTTCGTGAATTGCTGGACCGTCCTGATATCGATGCGGTGTTGATCGCTACCGGACCGAATTGGCATGCGACGGCCGCGATGACTGCAGCCAAAGCCGGCAAGGATATGTATTGTGAAAAACCTGTCACGAAGAATATCAGTCAGAGCCTGATTCTCGCCGAAACGATGCGACGCACCGGTCGTGTATTTCAGGCCGGGACTCAGCGACGCAACCTGCCGCACTTTGCCTTCGCCTGCGAACTGGCTCGCACGGGGAAGCTTGGCAAACTGAAGAAAGTCTTTGCTCATCCAGCCGGAATGCAGGCCATGATGAGTGGCTGGCTGGTTCCGGAACGCGAACCGGATAAGGAAGTCGTCGACTGGGACATGTACCTTGGACCAGCAGCATGGCGGCCATACAACAAGAAGCTCCTAGATGGTTTCAATTTCGAAAAAGGCGGCGGCTTGGTTGGTGGCGGCGTTTTGGAATGGGGCTCGCACTGCGTCGACCTCTGCCAATGGGCGGTCGACGATTGTCTGCCTCCAGTCCAATACAATGCACCGAAAGGCGGTCAGCTGGTCGCGAAATACGAGAACGGCACGGAGTTGATCTTTCGCGAGAAGGGTTGGATTCCTTTGGGTTCGTGCCCGGTGCGGTTCGAAGGGGAAACGGGTTGGGTCGAAGCGGGTGACAGCGGCAAGATGGTGTTGAGTTCGCCGGAATTGCTGGCCGGAAGAAACGTCGCGGAAATCGGCGGTTATCCTGCAACGTTCCACGTGCGTGACTTCCTCGACTGCGTGAAGACCCGCAGCCAGCCAAAGGGCAATGCCGACGCGGCCTGCAACGCCCACATCGCCTGCCATGCAGCCAACATCGCGCTTCACCTGGACCGTCAGGTGAATTACGACAACGTGAAGCACACGTTTATCGACGACGAACAGGCCAATCGTTTGAGGTCTGAGGCACTTCGAGAACCGTGGAGGTTGTAAACCTGCGAGCCATATTACCTACGCGCTCGACTGTGATCAAAGACGTCAGCACACCGTCCTTTACACATTGGACTCTTAAGATGCACACAATTCGATATTTCACTGGGCATGTTGTTCTTCTGACCGCATTGTTCACCGTTGCAGCCACTTCGGCTCAAACGTTAGGCAATTCGAAAACCTCATCCGAGGAAGAGACAGAACTACTGGCCGTTCTTCGTTCCGACGCTCCCGGGGCCGAAAAAGCCATCGCCTGCAAGAAACTTGCCATCCACGGATCAAGCAACGCCGTTCCGGAACTGGCGAAGCTGCTGCCCAATCCACAATTATCTTCCTGGGCGCGAATTGCGCTGGAAGCCATCCCAGGATCGGCTGCCGACGAAGCTTTGCGAACCGCCGCTGGTTCGCTCGAGGGCAGACTTCTGATTGGCATGATCAATTCGATCGGGGTCCGTCGCGACACACAGGCCGTTGAACTGCTGACCGCGAAACTGGAGGATTCCGATGCCGACGTTGCGTCTGCCGCCGCTGTCGCGCTGGGGCACATCGGAGATGCCGCGGCAACCAAATCACTTCGTTCGGCTCTGGCGGCGGCTCCCGCCAACGTGCGTTCGACCGTTGCCGAAGGTTATGTGTTGTGTGCCGAGCGATTGCACGCCAATGGTAATCTCATTGCAGCCACCAAAATCTACGACGAAGTCCGCTCAGCCGATGTTCCTCTGCAAAGAATTATCGAAGCGACTCGCGGCGCGATTTTGTCGCGGAATCAGGACGGGATCCCACTATTGCTGAAAACATTTCAATCGCCAAACAAAAAGTTGTTTCAGCTGGCGTTGGGGACGGCTCGAGAATTCCCCGGCGACGAAGTCGACAAGGCTCTGGCGGCCGCGATGATAGGCGCCACTCCTGAACGAGCCGCGTTGATGATTCAGGCCATGGCCGATCGGCCTGATACCGTTGTTCTGGCGGCAGTCCTGAACGCGGCCGAACAAGGCGACAAACAGGTCCGACTGTCGGCGATCGATGCGCTCCAACGTGTCGGAGACGATTCGTGCCTCGCTGCCCTCT
>JAHEJI010000057.1 GCA_024638965.1 Planctomycetaceae bacterium | reverse complement strand
CGGAGAGGGTCTTGTGAACCGCACGAAAAACCCTCCCCGGCCGCTACCGCGTCCGACCCTCCCGCAAGCGAGAGGGTGATGTAACTCTCATCTAATCAACGACTAAAAAAGCCGCACGATCCCAAGTTGGGAGAGGTCGACGTCAGTAATTTAGCTCCACTCTCCCCGTAAATTCGGATGAAAACGATCGGCAACTTGATCCAACTCAGACCGAATTTGTGGGGAGAGGGACTGGAGATGCTGGGGGTGAGGAGAACAACACCTACTTAAAACCCGAGTAAACTCCCGCCGTTTTTGATCAATCGGGTGCGTCGTTGACACCAACTTGTATCAATATCGGAGGTTGAAATCAGCTCCTCTGTCTCGTTAAGCCGAATATCTTTTTACGGCGTAATTGACCAGAAAACGTGATCTGCTCGGACTCGATACGGTAGATAAAGGCTTGCCGTGCTAAAGACCCAAAACGGCGTCGAATTCTGATAATTGATGCGGGCTTGCATCGCACCCGTACCGGCTTGAACGAATCGCGATGCGTCACCGCCCGGAATTACCGTAACCACCGTATCGACGACCGCTGCCAAACGAGTATCAATCGTTTCGAACGATCCCGAAACGTAGTTAAACAATTCGATCTCCTGATCAACCGTGCCGACAAAGTTAAATGCCCTGGATTCGTAACTGAATTCAAGTTCGCTCGGAGTGTCCGTCGGTGAGGTTGAGTCAACTGTGAATTGTATCTGATATCGGAAAGTCAGGAATACCGGGTCGAGGACGAGATATTGGTCATCGCTATCCGCGAGTTCCGGCAATCCTCCAGAGTCTACGCTCCCGATCGTGACGCCAAAATTATCAGCCGCGACCGCCATCTTACTATTTGCAAGCACGCCGCTAACGACGAGCGCGAAATCAGCGTCCACGTCACTCGTCTCAACGTGCGAGTCTTCATTAATCTCCGAAGCGATTACGTCAACCGTCCAAGTTCCGGCCTGCGGATTTTGCACAAATACGTTTTCAACGGTGTCGATTGTATTGGAGCTGCCGCCCGACGTGGAAAAATTACCCGCGTTCAATCCGTTGTTACCCCAATAGACCGTGCCACCTGGTGAAGTCACCTTAAGCGAGAGATCGTTGATCCGATGCTGGTTGGACGAAGTCGTGCCCATGGTATCCGCATAAACCATGGTTGCGCGGAGTTCTGGCGTTTGCGCTTCCACGACCAGGTCGAATGACGCGGTGTCCAGATTCTCGAGCACGACGTCTTCGTTGACAATAAATAATTCGTCACGCAAATCGTAGGTGCGTTGTAAGTCCGGCAATCCCCAACCTTGATGCGTACGCGTGAGATTGGCATTGGTGCCGTTAAACGGGTAAGAGCAGGCATGGTTGATCAACATTGCCTTGGCAGTCGCCGCATGGGGGCGATTTTCAAAGACCGTGCCATTGATATCAACCTCGTTGCCGAAAATACCTTCGGACCACATTTGAAAGAACAGACCGAAATGGCCTGCGACGATGGGTGTAGCACCGCTCGTACCGCCGAATTGTCGATAACCGTTTTGTGTATCATCGGTGGTGAATATGGAGTCGTAAAAATGCGTAAGATCAGGCTTGATTCGACCGTCCGCTGCAGGGCCGATGCTGGCACTCTGCCAGAAGTCATCGGCCTTCGTCAACGTATTTTGGTGGTGCACGCCTCCAACGGAAACGATGTTCTTCGCCCAGGCTTGTGGGCGCGAATTCCGGCTGCCCGCGTTACTTTGTGATTGTGTGATAATGATGTCATTAATAAAAATGATATCATCCATTTCGGCTGAAACCGATGTGTAGGCCGTCGTTCGGCCGCCGCCCCAACTATTTGACTGGTAAACTGCAAAGTAGGGTGATTGGACCAATTCCGCGGTGTGCTGATATCGATTGGTAAAGAGCTCAAAGTCCGCGAAAATCCCCTGCGCCTGTGGCACCATGCCCGTCCCTAGGGCATTAGCCGTACCGTCACCGAAATTAATACCATAGGTGCCGGTTCCATGATCGTCACTCCCGGAGCGAGGTCCGTGAAAGATTGGTGGGACGGCTTGGAAATCGGCGTGGGCATTGAATAGGTTGCTATCCATGACTTCTGCCCTCACGCCTTCTCCGCTAAAGCCAGCAACACCATTGACGTAATTTGCGCCGCCGATCTCTCGAGCGATGTCCATGTCAATTTCTCTGACTGTCGCAATGTCGATCCACATAACTTCGGGCAAGGCTGCAATCTCGACCAGTTGCGGCCCATCGAGTATGGCCTTGATTCGAAAACCGTCAGGTGTAAACGCAGTGACCAGTCCACCGATGTCAGCGATTCGCTGAGCCACAATGTTCTTGTGAACGAGTCCGCGTTCGAAAACCATGATATTGACTTCAGTGGCTGGCATCTGAGCCGCTTGCTGTTGTACACCCGCCAACAACGGGGCTTCTAACTTATATGCTGGCTCATACGAGCCGACCCAACGCACGTACGGAAGCTGTTCAACGGCAGCCCGAGATTCCGGATTCAACCGGACGAGGTAGGAATGATGTGCCAGATACTTGTAAATCGTGCCACCGAGGTTTTGAATTTCTTGCCGGTATTCTTCGAGCGGCTGCGTGATGAACTGGACCACAAACACGCCTTCGTTTAACTCTGGTTCAGGAATATGCAAGTTGTCGGGCGCGGCTGGAACGCCTTCCAGCGGATCGAACATGCTAAAATTTAACCGCAGCAGATACGATGTCTGATTCACACGATGCCAATTCCCGTCACCTTGGTCGATCGCGTAATGGTGTTGACTCTTGTTCGTCCATGTCGCGACTCTGGTATCAGAATCTGTGATCTGCACCACGGTCGCCTTCGCGGGGATGCCCTGATTGGGTTGATGCTTACTGGCCGCACAAAAAGGAACCGCGATCAATGCGGCAACTACGAGGGTTATTCTCTTCTTCATTTCCGATTCTTCCCAAAAACAGATTTTGTCCAGGCCTTTGTCGCTTCCATCGGCGGCGTAGCTGGTCAAGTCCAGCCATTGACTGCGCGGTTAGTGGTCGAGAGGTAGGGCCTTCCGAAGGTGTCCGTGGATATTAACGAGACAGCAGGCTGCCGCCAAAAAACACTATCCTAAGTGAGTCACCTTGGCATGCAAACCCTGCACGCCCTTAACCGGCGTTTTTCGACTGTTTCCGTTCGAAAAATGCCGCGTTGCGATGTCAAGTAGGGAAGAAAAATCATGTCGGAGAAATTTTGGGCTAATCCAAAATTTTCAGAATCAAAGTGTTGGGCGATGGGTCACGGTAGCGCGAGATTCTCGTCTGCAACCAATGAATCAACGCTCGTCACGCATTTTGATTAGGCACCAAGTCGCGCGAATGTCTCTACGGGCGAAATTGTGATCCAATTGTTTTGGCAATTTCCGCCTGAAACGGTTCGAATTCATTCAGATCATAAGGTAGTCTGGTCGCCCTTGGGACAGGAAACCGGTAAACCGGTCGGCGGCCAGCATTATGCGGGCAGGCATAATTCGAGGACGGCCACCGCCTTTACTCTATGGGCAGACGGTGACATTGATCGCCCCGGTTATTTTCTCCGAGCGGACAATCTCGTGCTTCGTCATCGGATAGCTACACAAAGGTTTTGTTTCAAATTTTTGAATTCAAACCATGGTAATGGTTTAGATAAACATCAAGTGAGTTCCGTTACCTTTGGCGCGCTCGTAAAATCCGCCCACGGTCAGCACACCTTCAATGTCATCGTACAGATCCTGTTCGGTCAAGTGAAACATTTCCATTGCCAATTTGCAGGCCCATAGCTTGACGCCAGCAGCCGACAACATCTCAAGGAACTCGCCGACTCCAGGAATATCCAGTTTTTCCATTTCGTTCTTCATCATTTTGGTCGCCAACGCTTCCATGCCCGGTAGTCCGCCCAACATCGTCGGAATGTGCATCCCAGGATTTCCGACCGTCGCAATGTGCAGGTGTTCCATCTTTTTCTTATGGATGGCCTCCAAACCGAAAAACGTAAAAAACACCTCGGCTTCAATTCCCTCCATCCGGGCACCATTGGCCAAGATGAAGCAGGCATACACGTTATCCAGTGTCGCCTTGGACAGAATCAGCAGCATTTTTTTGACTGGTTGTTGTGTCGCTTCTGCGTTCATGGCTTCGATTCATTTCAGGTTGGGTCAGTGATTTGGTAAGACTCAGTTTCCGTTCAAATGCAACTGGCCGGCTTGGGAATCCCGGCGATTCTGCTGGCTTTTTTCAGCGGTCCATCTGGAAATAGAGCATACAGTTCTTTGATTGACACTGGGCCGCGCTTCCCCACCGATCGGATGGAGAGCGGATCAGACTTCTTGAAGCTCTCTTGAATGAAATCAATCACGGACCAGTGTTCATCCGTCATTTCGACTCCCTCTTCGCGAGCCAATTCAGCGCCAATCTCTTTGGTCCACTCGGAAAAATCGGTCAAATACCCTTCTTCGTTTACGTGCACTAGACTGCCAGCAATTTCCTTTTCCATCATTCACTCCGCATCAAACGTTGGCATCTTCAGGTTCCAGCTCGTCAATATCCTTGCCCGCCAGCGTCATCGTCGGCGTGACAAATGGAATGTGCCGAGCTTTTAACAGCATGTTCCAGTAAACCCAGCGAAACGCCATCTTACCAAAATGGTTCACGCGACTTTCCTGGAGCAGTCGCAGGGGGCCCACACCGGGAAACGGAAACGTCCCCTCAACCGGTTCCTGCGTGTAGTTAAAGTCGATCAATAATGCCTTGCCATCCCCGGTTTCGACAAAGCAGTTGGCGTGGCCATCGAATTCTTCTTTCAAGGGCTCGCCGTTGATATACCTCAGAATGTTGTCGGTCAATATTTCGGACTCAAAATGGGCGACCGATCCTGCTTTGGATGCCGGAACGTTTGTCGCGTCACCAATTGCAAAAATATTCTCCTTGATTTCCGTTTGCAAGGTGGCTCGATTTGTCGGTACAAAATTCAAGTCGTCACCGATTCCCGAACGGGCAATCATTTCGTCTCCCATGTTGGTCGGCACGGTGACCAACAGGTCGTAGGGTACCTCTTTGCCGCCATAGTCGACGATCTTTCGGGCAGCCAGGTCAACTTTTTCGATTGCAAAATCACTGATGATTTCGATCTCTTTCTGTTCTAAAAGATAGCCCAGTTTTTCCGTCGCTTTTGGTTTGGTAAAAGCCCCACTGAGTGGGGTCACAAATTTTAAATCCACTCGATCCCGCATCTGCTTGTGGCGAAAAAATGAGTCCGCCAAAAACGCAAATTCGAGCGGTGCAACGGGGCACTTGATGGGCATTTCACAAATGTGGACCACCAACTTCCCGCCGTTCCATTCCCGCAGTTTATCGCGAAGCGCCTTGGAACCTTCAAAGGTGTAAAAGTCAAAAATATCTTTTCGCCAGCCCTCACCCAGCATTCCCTCTACTTCCTGCGGAGCAATTTTGGCCCCGGTCGCAATGATCAAAATGTCATACCGAATCCGGGTTTTATCTTCCAACAGCACCACATCTTCGTCAGGAACAATACGGTCGATGGCGGCCTGAATCCGCTGCACACCAGCCGGAATGAATTTCTCGATCGGCTTTTTGATCTGTTTCGGTTTGTAGATGTCGAATGGCAGGAACAGATAACCGGGCTGGTAATAATGGGTTGTCTGTTGATCAATGATCGTTAATGAGTATTCGTCGGCATCCAGTCTCTTGCGTAACTGGTTGGCCATGATTGTCCCGGCCGTTCCTGCTCCTAAAATCAACAGGTTTTGCATAATTAATCCTCATCGGTACGTGCGAATCCGCACATTATGTTGTTGGCAGCGATGGAGTCCCTGTCGCGAAATTTAAACTCGACAACCGACCGGGCCACTCCCCTGCACCTCATCATATACTCAGCAATTCAAATGCCAAAAAAGGGCGGTGCGACATAACAACCGAAACCACTATGAGTCGATGATCGGTGACGATGGTTCAAACGGAATCGTCGAACATTACTGACCTCGAAGATTTGATTCCGGGTAGCAAACCAAATTTCGAGCATTTCCATAGTTTTAATTCGGTATTTGGAACAAAACCATCGTGTTCCTGCCGTCTGTCGTGCAAACCAAAATTGGAAATTTTTAGTGCTAGTAACGCTTGGAAAAGGACAGAACAGCGGTGTGGGTGCTCAGATCCGCTCCCACGTCGCTGCCAGGCGGTACCGGCAACTGAATCGGTCCGGTTACCGAGTTCTCAAATCCGTGATGGTAGGCAAATGACATGATCCAGTTCCAGCGCGTTTCTACGGCAAAACCACCGCTGAGGTGATGCTGGACAATCGCTGGCGCGGCAACATTAAAGAAAATGTTCTCTGAGTTGACAGGGCTTTCATTGAACGAATATCCCATTCTTAATTTGACATGTTGGCAAACGTGGTATTGGGTTCCCACCGCCACGACCCAAATGCTATCCCAGCCAAATCCCGTGACCGATCCATCGGGCGCAAACTGTGCGGTCTGAAAACCATCGGTGTTCTCGTAGTCAATGTATCGCACATCACAGCTGAAATCCCAACGTGGAATACCCGAATAAGCCACGCCCAGCGAAAGAATACTGGGATAATCCAAATTGAATGCCAATTGTCGCGGCACTCCGGTCGGCGTGGCCGAATTGATCTTGAAATCCTGAAACCACTGGGGGCTTGAATAGTTCAGCCCGGCATGCCAGCCGGTGCAGGGATCATTGAAATAAACACCGGTTTGGAATCCGAGCCCCCACTTGGCGTCTGCCCGGGCGCCATTGGGATAAACGGGTCCGTTCGGAGTCAGATCGGGTGCCGCCGCAGAAAACGGCGTGACAGCCAACGAAGCCCAGTTGACGTTTGGTGCGATGCCTACCGACAGCCGATCGGTTAAGCGGCGGGCGACCGGAAATCCGATCTGCAATAGCTGAAATGAAGAATAGATGCCTCCAAAAAAACCGGGCGACACGATTGGATTATCGAGCGAGTTGGGAAAGTCGACACCAAAGCCAGCCACCGCAAATCCACCGAAACCAAATGCCCAATCGCCATCTTCGGATTGTTGAACTATACCTAGTGACGGCAACGGCGAAATATCGATGTCGCTGCCCGTCGACCCAGCACCAAATCCAGGAACCGACGAGCGGAGATCAGTCGTGGGGGCAAACATTCCCATCCCGATGCCCATTTCCGACGACGGAAGTCCGACCATGCTAGCCGGATTTCGGTGAATGGAACCGATCGCGTCCAGCGGTAATGCCGTGGTCGCACCGGCCATGGCCTGATCCGCCGCGCCAACCCCATCGAGGACGTGGCCAGACTGGCCATACAAGTTTTGACACAATAGACAGACGACCACCAAAAATACTAGGGGCGATGCGGTTAATTGATCAGGTCGATAAGAGGTTTTGGGTTTCGGCGAGGTAGTTTGCACTTGTTCGTCTCAATTCGTTCGAAAGTAAACGGAACGCGCGGTGAACATTTTGTCACTGCGCCCAATCATCAATTCGAACATTACCAACAGGAAATTGGAAAAAATAAGAACAGGTCTTACGGTCACCTTAAACACCCCAGACCTCCACTCAGATCCAGCTAATCTGCAAAAATTACGCTTCACTCCGTATGGCCACGAGCAATTCGGCTCGCCAGGAAAGGTGTCTAACACACGGCGCAGAACATGCTTGGGGCGTGTTGAAAAACAGTAGCTTTCGTTGCAGCTAGCTTTCACCTTTTCTTATTTTCTTAACAACGCAAAAACGAGGCCGTGATTTGACCACTCATGGCGGCTGAAATCTGCAAATGACCATGGGTCAAGTTTTTAAATAGATCGGTTTCTCGGAGTTGACTTACTACAACTGGCGTCGTGAAGGCGGCAATTGGCTGCGAAGGGGTGCGACAAGAAAAGCGAAGGCAACGCGCAAAAGAAAACGCCCAAGCCCTTGCAAATTGCAGACTTAGGCGAAGGTGTGCGAAGCGATACGACGAATACCGAAGTAGCAGTGGAGGGATTCGAACCCCCGACACGCGGATTATGATTCCGCTGCTCTAACCAACTGAGCTACACTGCCAAATCAATTATTTGCGCCAACCCATTCATTGAGGAGTTTGCTGTTGACCGATGACCGGAAATGAGTTCAATCTGATTTCAGTCGTTTGTAGTACCGGCTTTAGCCGGAAAACTCCGCCTGAAGGCGAGACGACAAACATGCCGCCTAAGTTTTGAAATCCACCAGTCGCTTGCGGTTGTGTTGTCAAAAGTCAATTCATTGTCGGCATCGCAGCCAGAAATTCTATACGAAAAAAACCAAAAAACCATCCCTAATAGACCACCGTTGGCCCATCAATATTTGGACGTTAGCTGAAACCAATCAGCGATCAAACGGTGGGTGTTGCCACCATTCGGTCGGCAACAAATATGACCAATCTGTCCCGTGAACAAGCTTGTAGATAACGCGGCGGCCGCGAAGAATACAACCGCCTCCGACCGTCAGCTGTCGGCGGCTGAAAGCCACCGCTACGAAGAATGATGTGGAATATCAGTGGTCATTCGCGCTATCCGTGGTCTCATCCAAGGACGTAGTATTGTGCATTCTCGAAAATGGCTTATAGGTTCATTTGTCCTCAAGTGAACAACACCGCATCGCCAGACCCCCAATTGAGGACAATTGTAGCTACACTTTTCCGACAGAACCCTAGCGTTCGAAACCAACCTGATTCAGAAATTCATGGAATCGTGAGGCCGGTTCGCAACTTAAGCCGCACCAGGTTAAGACGCGACCCAAAAACTGGGCATTCGTTGTCAACTGGTGAATTTCAACCTGCAGCACTGACGTCGATTCCAGTCCAATCGGTTCGCAATACAAGTCGCGCAACGCGGTCGTTGATTGTTTGCGATACCATTTCCCCGATTCGGTACCGCTGGACTTCCATAAATCACGCCATTTCCAATTGCGACTAATCACGATCACTCGGACTTGCGGGAATACTTCTTTCCAAATCAGGGCTGTCGCTGAATTGCGAGGATCTTTCCAACCCCAAATCGCTTCAGCTTTCAGATTCTCGGAATCTCCCCAGTATTCTCTCAGCAAAGCATCGCGATCAACCAATTCTACGAGTGGATCAAGTCGTTCTACCATGCGTTGATTGTGTTTCTCAAACTGCTCAACCGCTTTCGGCGCGTGCGAAAACGAAATCGTTTCGCTGAGAAATCTCTCGTTATAGCGTTTGAAACATTGGGATTCGTGATACTTGCGGGCGTCCGGCGGACCCGAATCGGCACCTGTGAATAGTCCTGCATGCCGCAACATCTTGGTCGCCAGGGAAGTTCCTGAACCGGGACAGCCACAAATCAGGATCGGAGATTTCATAAATTTGAGTTGAGCCGCCAGCTAGGGAATTTGCATCAAACAAGGCAAGCTCGGCCCGCAGTGCTCAGTACGCAGTGCTCAGTACGCAGTGCTCAGTACTTTGTACTCGCAGTCATTCAGTCCCGGTTTCGGCCCTTTCTTCGGATCGAGAACCTGCGGAAGCCGACGTTTGCAACTCTTGCAACGCGGAGCGAATTCTCATGATCGGTTTATATCGCTCCTGCGCGGTCATGTAAAAGACATATCCGTAATCTTCAAGCCGAATGTTCAACATCCGTTCGATCGCCTTGCGAGCGAACTGCCGATTCAACAAGAATGGATCGTCCAGTGCATCGGTTAGCTCGTCCATGGCCCATGTAGAATTCGTTCGTGCAAGCGCGTCGGACGCCAACAAACGAACCGCTGAGTTTTCGCTTTCCAGCCAACCCAACGCCGCCTCTTGTTGGCGATCATCATAATTGGCAGCGATCTCTTCCTCGGAATATGACTTGTCGTACCAATCTTTCAAATATTTTAACGTCCAGTCAATCGATTGATCGGTGTGACAGAGGTTACAGGCGTTGGGTTGGTTCGATTCGATCATGTCACGATTCGTGGGCGAGAAAATCATATGCGTGCGAACGACATCCTGCAGTCCTTCGTTTAACCTAGGCATGTGGCAATTCATGCAACGTGCGCCGGAGCTGTCGGTTTTGTGATGGGTGTGCTTAAGAACTGCCTCGGGCGACTCGAATTGTTGGTGACATTTGATGCACAGCTGGTCATCCTCCAATGGAGACAGCGGCCACTTGCTTCCGATCGCCTCGTGCGGATTATGGCAATTAATACAAGTCAATTCGGTGTAGCAGCTGCCCCGCATGGCATCGGTATATTCGGTTGAATTCCAGGTTGCCATTCCGGCAGCCAGCTGCGGTCGGTTCCCCGTATGGCAACGACCACACATCCAATTCACGTTGACTGCATTACGTGTATGATGATCGACTTCCGAACTTGCATCGACGTGCAAATGGGGGCTGCTTGGAAAGAACTGTGGCATTTCAGACTTTGCAAGCGAATGCGCCTTGGATCCCATATGACATGCTTCACAACTGATCCCGAGGTTCACCGCGTACTCGGGGGCTTCCCAGCGAAGTTGCAATTGTCGCCGTTGCATCATTTCTTCATTCGAGATTTCGGACGGCGGCCGACTGGGATTCCATGATTCCGGATGGGTATCAGCCATGTAATTTGAAACTGAAAAGTGCATTTTCACGGGGGCATGGCGACCAACCACATCTGGATAATTGGTTAACAAATCGGCCAGCGGGAAAGTGGTATGACATTGGTTGCAACTGTGATAAGGAGTAAACGGAAAAGCATCGTGCGGGGCCGCAAAAGGATCCGGACGTTGAGCAGACGGCAACTCGTCTTCGTCCATCAACTCACCATAGCTTTGACTATAATGCGAGTGCACGACCGGGACCCATTCCTCTTCGTCCAGCCAATACCCAAATGGTAATACGTGATCTACCGAATAGAATTCGTGACCCGGGGGCTCGGGACCTTCAATCAATTTGCCAATGTAATACTGCTGGAATCTGGACCCGATCGTTTGCGTGATGTCATACACCCGGCGAATGTTGTCACGATACAACTGCATGCGATACTTGCCGTCTTGTTTGTAAAACTCGGTGTGCCCGCCAAAGTAATCCATGCTGGCTGAGCCTGAAAAATCTCCCTTGACCGAGGTCTCATTTGCATAGGCATTCATCCATCGATGTGGATGAGCCGACCACGATTCGTAGTTCTCTTGATGGCATTCGCGGCAGGATTCGGGTCCGGCGTAGTCTTCCGGATGAATGTTGCTGGGAAGTGCTGAATTAGTCGATGCAGCCAGCGTCTCTTCAGGAATCTCATCCCACCAGCTGACCAGTTTTCCGCTTTTCACAAACCGTGGATTCGAATCCGCAACAACCTTATCCGCAGCTGGTTCCGCGTTCAGCATTACAAAACTGCCCACGGCCAGAAGGACCGCAACGAACATCACAGCCATAACGAGACCGGCTCTCCGGCGAACTGACGGCGCAGTGACTTGCCGCTCTCGATCCGACTCGGCAAAACTCCACGATCCTTTATCGGACTGACTCATTAGAAGCCTCGACATCGCTTTATGGGCAGCCTGGCCGGTTAGAAATCGGCCAGTCGTTCCTTGTTGACCATTCTAATCGCAATACCATTCATTTTTTCACAAACAACGAACGAAGTCATTCTGAGCGAGATTGAGTTCGCCGCGGCGTTGAGAATCTCTCGTAATTTTGCCGAGATCCTTCAATTCGTTGCTCGGTTCAGGATGACACAAAACGCAAACTTTGAACCTCATTGATTCTAATCGGAGCTCTACCGAAATCGCAAGTCAAGAGCATCAATTTCCATGATTGACAAAACATTCCTTGCTGCGGCGGGCAGTTGGGCCAATTTTATGATGTGTCCGATCAGATCGGATCAAAAGCAAACTTCAGTTCTTCCGAAATTTCAAGAAGTAATTCTCCTTGAACCCCTCGATGTTTTTCTCTTCGACAAGCGTAAATCCGGCATCTTGAATCTCGCTTCGAAAAACTTCCTTGCCGGCGCGTACGTGGCCTAACAACCACTCTCTCGAAACGCCGGGAATGCGTTCAAAATCGATCAAAATCAGATGTCCGCCTTCCGTTAACGCTCGGTGAATCGATGCCATCGTTGACTTGGGAAACTCGAAGTGGTGATAGGTATCGCAAATGAATACGACGTCAACGGAATTCGCTGCCAATTTGACTGATTTATCTTCACACAAAACTGCCGAAATGTTCGCCAGATTGTTTTTGGTTGCATCGGCCGTGATGTGATCAATAAACTTCGGAGAAATGTCAACGGCGAAAACCCTTCCGTCTTCGCCAACCACGCTTGAGAAAAGCCGCGTAAATAATCCGGTTCCAGCTCCGATGTCGGCAACCCGGTCTCCCACCTTCACGTTCGTAGCCGCGACGATTTTTTCTCGGTTCGCAAATACCTCTCGACTCTCAACTTCAAACCTATCGATGAATTCTTTTACATCGAGATCGGGATCGACAAAGCTTTTATTAACTCCCGGTTTGACGCTTTCTTCGCGGGCTGCCGCTTGTCTCTGCTCGATGTATTCAAGTGCCTTTTTTTCGTAGCCAGAGTTGCGTAAGCCAATCTCCTTAGCTTCCGCCAAGGCCGTCTCCACGTCCACTCCTTCGTCGAGAACACGATACGGCAGCCACACCCCGCCAACACGATTCGCTGACCCGCAATGAAACAGAGTCTTCTTCGATTTATCGCCCAGCAACTCGCGGATTTTGTCAAAGACCTCGTCCGTCAACGAGTCCGGCGTCCGAAACGGGACTTCAACAAATTCGATGCCCGCCTCATCCACGGCCGTTTTTTCATCCCATTTTATTTCGCCCGGCATACGCAAGGTAATAATTCGCGTAACCGATGCAGACTTAATCTTATCCAGGTCCTCCAGGCAAAACTGGCCCGCCAGAAACAGGTCGCCCGCGCAATGTACATTTTTCGTTTCGCCAAGCGTCGCCTCCTCGACAGAGTGAACTGCAATTGCCGGCGTAGCTGGCAAGGTAACAGTGTCTTGAACGGCCCAGGCTGGGCCGCAACAAAAGCAACAACATAAAAGCACGAAAGCGATGGGTTTAAGTGACTGCATTTTATCGCCTTTTTTAGTGTAAGAAGTACTCCCTCCAGTATATACGTAAGGGATTGTGAATCAAAGCGTAGCCGCAATTGTCCTCAATTGCTGAGCAACATTTGGGTTGCTCAAAGTAGCCGCAATGGTCCCAATTGCTGAGAAGCATCTGGGTCGCTCAATGTAGCTGCAATTGTCCTCAATTGCTGAGCAACATCTGGGTTGCAGAAAAACAATTGAGACAATTGTTGCTACACTGTTCGTTTCCCCGGTATGGTATCCAAACCCTTTATACTTGAACTAGAATCGGCGTGTAACGATTACACAATTTCAGGCCATTCCAATGACATATCGAACGACACGACGAACATTTCTAACGACGACAACCGCAATCGCAGCGGGCAGTTTGCTGCCGCGGAGATCTTTTGCTGGCCTTAGTATCGAAAAGTTTCGCACGGCCCACGTCGGTGTCGGGGGGATGGGTGGTTCCGATCTAAACTCGATTGCCTCACACAGCAGTGTCGAAGTGGCTGCGATCTGCGATGTGGACGCCAACACACTGGCTGCCATACAGAAAAAGTTTCCTGCCGCGAAAGCTTTTAAAGACTTTCGCGAAATGATCTCCAGTATGGAAGACAAAATCGACGGAGTCGTCGTTTCAACACCCGATCATACGCACGCGCCTGCCGCAATCACAGCCATGAACGCAGGAAAACCGGTTTACTGCCAGAAACCTTTGACTCACGAAGTCTTCGAGGCTCGGCAAATGCGCCGGCTCGCCGAACAGAAAAGGCTCGCCACTCAGATGGGAGTCCAGATACATTCGCACGCCGTTTATCGCCGGGCTGTACAAATGATTCAGAGCGGCGTGATCGGAAAAGTCAGTGAGGTTCATGCCTGGTCCAACAAGAACTGGGGATACGATGGCGGCGCGTTCGGCAACGTGCAGGAACCGCCCCAGCATCTGGATTGGAACCGTTGGTTGGGAACTGCGCCCGAACGACCTTTCGTGCCCAAGGTTTACCACCCGGGAAATTGGCGAAAGATCGTTGACTTTGGTACCGGAACGCTAGGCGACATGGGCGTCCATATTTTCGATACCCCCTATGCCGCGCTTGAGCTGACCGCACCGCTCTCGGCAAAGACGATTTGTCGTGAACCGAACAACATCGGCCACCCGGAGAAAAACATTGTTGAGTACGAATTTCCCGGCACCCAACACACGACCGACACAATGCTATGGAAATGGTACGACGGCGCGTTCGCTCCGCCACAGCCTGCTGATGTCGGGTTGTCGCAAGAGACGAAACTGCCAGGGCAAGGGTCATTATTTATTGGCGAAGGAGGCCAGATGCTGTTACCACATATCGGTGAAGCTGTCTTGTTCCCCCAAGTGAAATTTGCCGATTATCAACGACCTAATGTCGCTCAAAACGATCACTACCATCAGTGGATTGAAGCTTGCATGGGTAATGGCCGGACGAGTGCCAGTTTCAGTTATGGTGGACCATTGACCGAGGCGCTGTTGTTAGGCGTCGTTGCCAATCGTTTCCCCAATGAGACGCTAAACTGGGACGCCGAAAATCTGACGGTCACGAATTTGAAAGAAGCTAACGACTTGCTGCGCCGCGATTATCGAAGTGGTTTTGAAGTGGTGGGGTTGTAATCCAATCTTAGTCTCAGTCTTAATTCTTAGTCTTAATCTTTTTCCTGATCCTCGTTTTGATCCCAACACAATTGCTGAGTAGAGCCATTCAAAAATTGGTATTTAGCCTTTGTCATTCGGAAGGAGCCTGCGACTGAAGAATCTCGCGCTGGTTCACGTAGCCCCTTCACCTCGTGCCTCGGTTCAGGATGACTCAAATGCAATCAATATTGGAATTGCTCTAGAAATTCGAACTCCGAACAAGGATCTTGGAAGGCAAAAGTTGTTGTTCCGAATTCCGACATCCTCTCTTGCCGTCAGGCAATAATGTGGTGCAAAACATTTCCATGGACGTCGGTCAAACGTACGTCACGCCCGGCGTAACGATACGTCAACTGTTTGTGATCGATGCCGAGTTGATACAGCACCGTCGCCCAAAGATCATAGACCGTGCATTGGTTTTCAATCGCATAATAGCCCAGTTCGTCGGTAGCGCCGTAGATCGTGCCGCCTTGGATGCCGCCTCCCACCAACCAGATACTGAAGCCGAATGGGTTGTGATCGCGTCCGTCACTTCCTTGTGAAAATGGCGTACGGCCAAATTCGCCTGCCCAAATAATTATCGTTTCGTCCAACAAACCCCGCCGTTTAAGATCCTTGATCAAAGCCGCAATCGGCTGGTCGACCTGATGAGCCATCGCGGTGTGACCTTTTTTTAATGCACCATGCTGATCCCAGGGATTGGGAGCCCCGCCAGCCCCGATGCCTTTCGTAATACAACTCAACTCGACAAAACGAACCCCTTTTTCGACCAGTCGACGAGCAAGCAAACATTGGCGAGCGTAGGCTGCAAGTGTCGGCTCTTTGGCATCCAGACCATACATCCGTTGGGTTTCTTCGGTCTCATTCGAAATATCACAGATCTCGGGAACCGCTGACTGCATCAAGTAAGCCGTTTCATAATTTTTGATCGCCGCGTTGATCGATTCATCGTGGATTTCCAAGGCGAATGATCGATCTAACTGATTGATCAACTCCAAATGCTTGAGCTGATCCCGGTCTCGCATTCCGGGAACGATATTCCGAACCGCCGGCCGCTTGTCGGCTTGAATGATGGAGCCCTGATGTTGAGCCGGCAGGAATCCGGCGCTAAACAATCCGACACCACCGTGGGGCGGAACCGCACCGCCACTTTGTAAGACCACGAATCCAGGCAGATTCTCATTTTCCGTACCTAGTCCATATGTCATCCAAGCCCCCGCACTGGGATGCCCCATAAACGGAAACCCAGTGTGCATCGCATAGTTGCCTTGCGCGTGTTCGTTGACCGCGCTGGTCATGCTGCGAACCACCGCCAATTCATCGGCGACCGTTCCAATCATCGGAAACATCGAGCTGACCGGAATACCACTCTCACCGTAGTTTTTAAACTCGAACGGCGACGCCATGATCTGGCCGTTCTGATTGAACTGAGTCCGCTCGACCGCGACCGGCATCGGTTGCCCATGTAATTTCTTTAGCTTCGGTTTGGGATCGAATGAATCGACATGTGAGACTCCCCCGGACATGTAACAGAAAATCACGTGTTTGGCCTTAGGCTCGAACCGGCGATGATTGTCAAATGAGATTCCAACGCCCTTCGCCTGATGGCTGATCATTCCGGTAAGCGCCAACATTCCAAACCCGGTTGAGGTTTGTTTAAGCATTTGACGACGAGTCACGAATGAACGACTACCGTACATATATAAACTCTTTCATATTGAAGATTGCATGTGCAATTCGAGTCCAGACTTCTTCTTCGTCAATTTCCGGTCCGAGTCGTCGTAGCTCGGCGCGCTGTTGTTCAAGTTCGCTTCGTAGCTGTGCCACTTCCTGCCGACCCACATCCGAAAGCGAATCCAGAACATCCCTTCCACTCACAAAAGGCAGACCCGACGATGATGCATTGACCTCTTCAGCCGACAATGCCCGGTCATATAATCTTGCTTCGAAGATTTTGCCTTTCAACATTCGAGCTTTGGTAACAACGGTCCCGTGGCGGATTCCAAAAGCGATCTGCGAATTCTCGCCCGAAAATTCTGCAAGCGCGTTTTTGCGATACGATTTCCCGTACGATTCGCCATTTCGGTACAGACGAATCGTTCCATCGGGATCATACGCGACTGCAATGTGGACCCGTTTGTCAGATTCGTCGGCGCCGGCTACGTCTTGTGTGCGAGCAAATCCGTTCGAGCCGGCGATCCATCGTTTGAGGCGTCGTTCGCCGATGACAATTGAGTCGAACACGTTGCCTTGCAAGTCCTGGATCGTGATGGCTCCGCCACCGCGCTGGTTGAGATCCGAAAGCCGCAACCAAACCTCGAGCGTTTTCGATCTTATCTCCTGGCCAATTGGCGGCGTGGCGGCAAATCCGTTTCCGTCCAACAGCAATCCGTCTTCCTCCAAGCGAGCCGATCCATGAAGCGTTGCGTGAAGATTTCCGACGCTGTCTTCAAGTCCCGTTTGAAAATCCCAGCGGGCAATTGGATCGGGGCCAGTATTTACGACGCTGTTTTCATTCCGTTTTGCTGCTAGCAACTTTTCTCGGGCCGGCACAATCAAATTATTAATCTCTTCGGCTAGCTCGGACGCGGCATTGCCAAGTTGTTTTCGAGCGGCGATTTCGGTCTTGATTTGAGTAAGGACCGCCGAGTGATATTCGACGATGGTATCCAATTCCTTGTCACCAGGCAGACGACCAGTGGCTTCGGCAAACATGCTCTCGACTCGGGAACGGATCGAATCGAGTTTGTCGCTTTCGGAGTGGTTTGCCCAGCGGTTTGCTATCTCAATTACGAATGGATCGTTCAGCATTGTCAGGGACTGCGCCGGCACATTGGTTTGGTTTCGACGTCCTGTCGTCGCAAAAGGAACGGGAGAATCGAAGACATTCAGAAACTCATCCAGTGAATTTCGACGCGACGCTATGTAGACACTTCGCCGAGTTGTACGGCTGTTCGCACCAAATCCGGGGCCGTACATCGTGGTATCCAGTTGTCCCGCGACGGTAAGGAGCGAATCGCGAATCGCTTCCGCCTCCAGTCGACGAATATTCGCGTGGGACAACCACTTGTTTTCGGGGTCCGTTTCTTGCGCGGCGGAAGAAGGCAAGGATTCTTGTTGCCAAGTCTGCGAAGTGACAATGAAACGGATCATTTGTTTCATCGACCAGTTTTCCTCGACCATTTTGGTCGCCAGATAATCCAGCAGTTGAGGATGCGTCGGTTTGGCGCCAAGCTGTCCAAAGTTATCGGGCGTTTCGACGATGCCGCGACCAAACAGGTAGTGCCAAAGGCGGTTGGCAATCACGCGAGCCGTAAGCGGATTATCGGACCGTAAGATGTCTTCGGCCAGTTCCAAACGACCACTTTGTCTGGTCACGTAAGGCGTCGGGTCGATCGCCTCGAGGAACCTGCGTGGCACAGGTGCCAGTGGTTTGCGATGGTTGCCACGATCAAACAGCGGGCTGTCCGAGGCTATGGCTTCTGAAACACCCGGCACGCGTGTTGGTACCGGGATCTTGGATTCAAGCCTTCGATATTCAGCCAACATACTCTGTGTTTGGTTATTTTCCGCGAATTCAGTGACTCGATTCGTTAACAACCCTTCGCGCAAAGCCGCGTTCAACAGCAACGCCTGTTGATCAGTGGTCGCATTCTCGGACCACGCAGTCACCGCCGACCGAATCTGGCTTTGAATCAAGCTTGGCAACTCAGCCAGTTCTTTGACTGTCCGATCTTTGAGGATTGATCCGGCAAATTCCAAATCAGAGTTGACCGGCGGAGGCAGATTCGCAGGTTGAATGACGACTTCACGAACGCCAAACCACGACCTGTCGTCGCCCCGAACGACGAGCGGAGCGTCTTTTCCCGTGGCAATTTCCAAATGAGCTTGATCTCCAGTCCAGTAACTCAGATCGTACTGATGCCAATACCACTGGTCGCCGTTAATATTTTGAATCGGATAAACGGTACCGTCGCGCGGATAATTCTGAACCACATACCGGACCGTCGACTGACCACCACCAAGCAAGCGGAGATAGACTTTGTACTTGCCATCGAGTTCGATCCGCGGAGAAGACAACACTCCGCGGTGCAAGTCGGAGAGCCGATTCGTGTAGACACCTCCCGGAAAGATGGCATCAACGACGGTGTCTTCTTCGAGGTTGATTGCGAATTCGCCTGCTGCGGAAACACCTCTGATTCCGTTGCCGGCGGCAAACCACTTTGCGTAATCGGTTCGATCAGAAAAGTGCCAATAGCCTTTGAACTGGTCTTTAGATGTTGCTCGACTCGATTCTTGTAATGCTTGTTTTTCGAATTGATCCCAGTGGAAATTCCAGACTTCATTAAAAGTCTTGCCGTCTTTGATTTGTTGATCAAGATTCTTGTACAGCGAAATTGGGCCAGTTACGGTATCTGGCTTCTTGGCAGTTGCCGCTTGCGTCGATTCGTCCGATTCAGCACCGACAATGCGTTCTTCTAAATCTTCAAGATCGGACATCCATTGCTTGGCGATTTCGAGTTTTAGTTTTGATTTGAGATCAGCAAGTTGGAGGCGGTGCTGCTGTTGACGACTTGGGAGATTCACGTCCTGCATGGCCGGCCGAACGCTTCCAAGAATACCGAACAAAGCGTAATAGTCTGATTGACTGATCGCGTCAAACTTGTGGTCATGGCACCGTGCACAGGAAACGGTCAAGCCAAGAAAGGTCTTGCTCAACACATTGATTTGGTCGTCGGTGAAACGCACTTTTTCATCCAATGCATCGGTTGGGGCAAAACCGTGAAAGCAAAGTCGAAAATGGGCGGTACCAATCGTCGATTCATTGATTCCGAGTTGCTTGTTAACACGCGGGTTGATCAATAAATCACCGGCAATATGTTCACGCACAAGTTGGTGGTATGGCACATCAGCGTTGAAAGCCCTTATCAAATAGTCTCGGTACTGATAAATGTTAGGGATTAAAGGATCGCCTTCGGAACCGTGTGAGTCGGCGTAACGAACAAGGTCCATCCAGTGTCGTGCCCAGCGCTCGCCGTAGTGCTTCGACTCGAGCAAACGATCGACGAGTTGCGCAAATGCACGCGGATCGTTGTTGTTAACGAATGATTTAACTTCCGAGTACGGTGGGGGCAGACCGACAATGGCGAAATAGAGTCTCCGAATCAGGATTTTCTTGTCAGCCGGATTCGAAAACTGGAGGCCGTTCTTCTTGAGCTTATCCGCGACAAACCGGTCGATCGGATGCGATAAACCGGGAAAATGATTGGGAACAGGTGGAACAGGTGGATTTACAATGGGCTGAAAACTCCACCATTTTTTTCGCTTGGCCAAAGTCGCTTCCCAGGAAGTCGCCTCGGCCAGTTCGGCCGCGGTTGGTGGGTTGTCTCGGGGATCGACAGCCCCATCGGCGATCCATTTTTCGAAATCGGCGATCACTTCTTCGCTGAGTTTCGCGTCGTCGTCGGGCATTTCCAAACCGGAAATTTCGTGACGAATGACTTTCAGCAACAAACTATCGTTGGGTTTGCCGGGAACGACAGCAGTTCCAGAAGCCGACTCTTTGCGAATTCCATCGCGCCAGTCGACGGACAAGTCGCCCTCGGCCGTGTCGGAACTGTTGTGGCATTGATAACAGTGGTCGACAAGTATCGGTCGAATCTTGTTTTCGAAGAATTCAAGGTCATTTGTTTGGTCGCCCAGGCAGCTCGATTGCCACACGGCAGCCAGCACAAACAAACATCCGATTAGCACACGCATTTCATCTTCCTGGACCGGGTTGCCGTTAACGATGATAACCAAAAATGGCCTGGCGGAGGGTTTCGGGAGTCTTTTTCGAAGCCAAACGCGGAATGCGACAAATTCAGCGCAAATATTGCCTCATAACCGCACATTGATTGAGCGATTCGGACACAGATTGCATCGCGCGCTGCTCATTAGCCTCGCCAATTCATCTTCAAGTATCGTGGTTTGGCTTGCCCTCTAAACGCTTGATTCTCGAACCGATTCCTCCGTCTGGGCAGTGTCCCGTCACGGCGCATCGAAGTGGATGAGTTAAAACACCAAAAACACTTGTTCTGTTGAATTCCGGCGTGACTTTTGCAATGGCTTTTCATCGAAAAACAGATGTATTTCGCGTGTTCAAAACCTAAAACGCTCGAATATGCGTCGAGACTATATCGAGCCCAGGTTTATATTTCTGGAAGAATATAATGTTCACCACCAAACAATTCATAACGCGCTCACTGGAGCAGGATGACAGATGTCGGACCTTATTCGAACGTTCTTTCTGTTATGGGTTATCCCATGTCAATATTCACATTGGCACGGATGTCGACGGTCAGTTGGCCAAGCAAGGGGCGATTGCCCAAGCCGTTGATAGTAAGAACGTGCTGCTGTCACGGCGTTTCAGGTATCTTCCCCGTTTCGATCAATTGGCCATCCTCGGTCACGAGTTTGCTCATACCATACAACTCGGTCGTCGAGGCTCTGATGATCGTGGTTCGCTTGAATCGGCGGCGTGGGAGGCTGCAACCGCCGCACTCAGTGGTTGCGAACACGAAGTTGCTGGCGCGGCAACTGGGGCGCTGAACGCACATGCCATAATTGGTTATTCCGGTGCAGTTCCATATTACGACTGGATTAGATCGGAACCGCTGAAGTCAGGCGGCACGATGACACTTCAAGGTGCGCCACAGAAACTAATGGGTAAAAATCGCAACCTCATGCAGCTCATGACTCTTATGGCCAAGTCCAAATCAACTGACATTCTGATTGTGGAACACGGCAGTCAGACGGGAATCAGGATTCCCATAATACCCGGCGGAAGTAAGATCATTTCGGTGGCCGTCCATCTAAAGAAGCTGCTCCCGCTGGTTGAAATCGCCATTGAAAAGCAAAAGGCAGGGGCAAAGAAAGCAACAAGTCTCAATTTGTCGACGACACAAGTAAAAACGCTCAAAAAGCTTGGCTTTAACGCCGAACGGCTTTGGTTTTTTTCTATTGTTGTTAGAGCGATCCGAGCCAAAAAACTTAATCATATCGTGTTACGGACATGTTTTACTGGAAAGGGTGGATCGTTGTTGGCGGATCCTCTTGAGTTGTTTCGAGATTTGTTTGGAGCCAAAACGGTGGAAGGTGTAAAGACCTTTGCTGCCTATGGCATGGTCGACATCAAAACGACGCTTACAAAGCCTCGTGACTTTGATAGATGGGTGGCCGCCAAGCGAGGGTCGAGACGCTTGTGGAAATACCCGAACACAAATCCGGGCTTTGCGTTTACGATCGGCAATAGCCCCTACTACAAAATTCATGCTCGCGTTAAAAACTGGTCAGACGTAAAGGGGTGGATTCATTCCAATCTTCACCCGCAGGCGAAATATAAGAACGGTAGCGACTTTCCCATTTATCTGGTCAACCCGAGTAATCCAATATTTCCTCTCGAATCTGGATTTCAAAGGCAGCTTCGTGTAACTGCGCCTAAAGTAATGATATTGCCGATTTAATGACAAGGATTGCTTTATTCCCTCCGGAAAAAACAACTACTGGAGACAAATAATTCTGTTTCGATTTATTAACCCTGTGGCATTTAGTCAAAAACTGAGTGAAAATTAGTCACATCCAATACGTGACTGATCGGCATCCTTAACATGACAGGAATCGAACGATGCGTACGAAATTGAAAATGAACTCGTGGCTGTTCTGCTTCGCCTTGATAGGTCTATTAACCTTCGGCTGTTCGGAAACAGACAAAGTTACTCAAGCGCCGGACAAAGAAAAATCGGTTGCTCCAGCACCTGATACAGATTTGGCTGACTCACCAGTAACTACGCCAGCCGAAAAACTCGCCGCTAAAGACGCCGGCATCACTGAACCGATCGGCACGCAAACGTCTGCTCCCGCTAAAAAAGAGGCAACGCCCGCGGAACCGATTGTTGCCACCGATTTTCCAATGCCAGAGAAGGCGGAAAAACCGATGTACACGTCTGAGACCAACACCATCATGTTTCATCAGGAAGGTACGGTAGAGGATCAGGCCACGTATTATACGGAAGAGCTTGACAAACTTGGCTGGACAAAAGAGCCCAGTTCGGAAGTTTCCGACGGTGTTGCGTTCTTGGACTTCAGCAAAGGCGATCTGAAAATTACCGTAACGATCAATCCCCTACGTGAAGGCATGTTCACGACGATCGCCCAAGGCAGCGGGATTTCGGTGCCCGAGGCGCTGGAGGCAGACGATGAATTCGAAGACGAAGGCGACGACGGGGACGAAGATGAAGATGACGATGATGGGGATGACAATTGAATCGAAGTCGTCATTTTGATTGTTTGTTGAGTTCGCGCCGTATGAATGCGGGGCGGTTCGTGGTGATGCCGTACGCTCCGAGTGCCTGGTAGTACCGGGCATCGGCGCCGTCATCGATGGTCCACACGTGAAATTCTTTGATCCCCGCTTCGGTCAGCGAGCGAATGAATTTTTCGTCGAAAACGCCACGTTTGCCTTCGCTGCCGAGACCATCTGCGTTTGTGCGGCTGACGGATTGAACGACACTCGATGCCGTTGGCGTCCAGGGACCGAGATCGGTTTCTGATTCATACCCTGTTAACCAATGCGCCTTGATCTGAGGAAGTAAGCGTTTGGATTCAGCAATCGTTTGCTCATTAAAACTAATCACGAGAATCTGCTCGGGCTTCAACTTCGAAGCTTTTAAAATTCGTTGCATCGGGGCGACGATCTCAGGTCCAATTTTGAGTTCGATGATTATCCGTTTCCCATTCGGCACGGTCGCGATGACTTCTTGAAGTGTGGGAATACGTTCTCCGGCAAACTGTTTGTCCTTCCAGCTTCCCACATCGAGTTTTTTAAGTTCCGCCAAGGTGGAATTCGAGACTTCCAATTTCACCCCGGCGGTTCGTTCCGTGTCCTCGTCGTGAATACAAACGACATGACCATCGCGGGTGAGATAAAAATCACCTTCGATGCCATCCGCGTCTTGCGCCCACGCCAACTGGAAAGCAGCCAGCGTGTTTTCCGGAGCGTCATGGGACGCACCACGATGAGCAACAATTAATTGAGCTTCGACGGATTGCGAGCAGAGGCTGAACGCAAGCGGTAATCCAAAACTGAAAACTCGCCACGCCGGATTTTTATGATGCATCGCCGCTCTTCAAAGTTGTGTTAATGGGTTGCCAAATGGAGTTCCCACTTTCGCCCCAAAACCTAAAAGTTCACCCTCAAAAACCCGCATTCACGCGGTGGGACCTTCACTCTCAACAGCACTCGCTAGTTTTCCTTGCGATCACCTTCTTTTAGCTCGTTGACTTCTTCGCGAAGTTGCCGAACGACGACATTTAGTTCGCGAATGGCGCCCATCACTTCTTGTTGGAATTCCTGATTTTCATTTTCGCGTGCCTGAAGCGCCCGTTCACGTTGCTCTATTTCTCGTTGCATCTCGTGTTTACGCTGCTGGATTTCATCACGAACTGCCCTTTCGCGCTGCTGAATTTCTCTTTGCAAATCCTGTTCCCGTTGCTCGATTTCGTCACGGACAGCTCGTAGTTCCTCTTCCCGCCGTCGCTGATGCTCAACCTGCTCACCTTCCCGCCGCGCGGATCGATCGTGAGAACGAATTTCCGCTTGGAGTTTATCCATGCGCTGCTCAACTGCATTCGCAAGCTCGTCCATGCCCGCAAAACGCAAGTGATCAAGTGCAACCATCATGTGTTCAAGTCGTTGATGTTGATCCGCACGCTCAGCTTTAACTCCTTCCGCGCGTGCAAATCGTTCTCGTTCGAACTCCCATTCACGTCTCTCTTGCTGGACTCGCTCCCGCTCCAATTGCTCACGTGACTCTTGAGCCTCAATGCGCGTGGCACTGACGAGGAAGGTCAGTCCAACGAATGTTGCCAAGACCAGTGTGAAAACAGATTTGTTAACTTGGATCATTTTTTTTCTCCGGGGGTTCAATAGTCCCTTGATTCGATGCTCAAGCTTCCATCTTGAGCCAAACAGATTAACAGCACTAACTAAACGATTTCTTGATGAAACTAACTTTCCCAACTGAAGCAACGTCTCTCCATACTCTTCAGGATTCGTCCCACGCAAAACAAAGTTGTCGCAGATTTCTTCGCGAGCCCGGCCAAGTTGACGATTCAACAAATAGGCCAACGGATGCCACCACCACAAGGCAAGATTGATTCTTTGCACCAGCTTTAGCAGGGGATCCCTTCGAACAACATGGGCTCCTTCATGCGTCAGAACATGAACGAGTTGGGTTTGCGACATTGATTCCAGGTAGTTCTTTGGAATCAAGACCCGGGCGTGTCGGGACAGACCAACTGCGGCCGGCACTTCGATCCACTCGGTTATGCCGATGGGTGGATAATCCTTTAACCCGATATTGCTCGCGGCCCGTGCCAACGACAAAGAATATTTTTCCCGGTCGATCGATTTAACGGAGGCTAACAACCTGCGCAGACGGATCATTGAAATCGCAATGCCAATCAGATAAAAGGAGGCTCCGACGATCCAGGCGATTAAGCCGACCGTCTTTAGGGAAAGAGGAGTCTTGGACATTGGCTCCGGCGGCGGCGGCGGGATGAGAGCCGGTTCCAATTCAACCGGCAACAACTCAGTCGTTGGCGATGGTTCCACGGCGTCACGATCATATTCGATAAACGCTTCGTCGGCTTGGGCCAATTGAGGAAAGCGTTCAATTTCTTCATCCCGTAATGTCTCGATTCGTTTGGGCGATTCGGCAATGAATACTGGAAATTCGATCGCACATCCCGTGAAATACGAACCGAGCAAAACAACTGGACCGACAAACGAACAAATAAATGCAGAAAACAGGACGCAATTTCGATTCGCGGCCGACATTGGAAGGGCCGATCCAATCAAAATCGCCAAGCCGGTCATTGCTGTTACCTGTATGACGACCAACATCACGGGATCGAGAAAAAGCAAATGCGTTGGAAAGTTCATTTGTTCTTTCCTTTGGATCCTGGTTTCTTGACACCGGCCAACATCGTCTGGATTCGCTCTAATTCACCAGCACTTAAGCCCCGATATTCCAACAACGCAGTCATCAAGTTTTCAGGCTTGCCACCGCACGCTTTGTCCACAATATCAACAATTCTTTCGCCGAGACTGACGTGCCGCGGAATCAGTGCAGAATAGAAATAAGTTCGGCCAATGACTTCATGCGTCAGCCAACCCTTTTCTTCGAGTCGTTCCATCATGGTTCGCACCGTATTTCGTGCCACTTCACGGTGCTTCGAAAGTTCATCGCGCACTTCGAAAACGGAAGCTTTTCCCAGCTGCCAAACAACTTCCATGATTTCACGTTGTTTTTCGGACAGCGGTTCAGGTTTTCGTGACCTTCGCATGATCGCACCTTAATCCTATAGATGTAGCCATTCTGGCTACACTTGTAGCCTTGTCAATAGCCGTCTGGAATATTTGCAGGGTCGAATTGATCATTGGTCATTGGTCATTGGTACCAAAAAAATCACTCAAAACCGCACTACGCTGGAAATCCCCAATGATGCAATCCATCTGTCAAGGTCGTGGCTGAGAACTAGTTGGACAGCGCCATGTTCGGTCTCTCGCACGGAAAAACAAGATTTTTCACGCAGTTGTGAGCGGCAAGGCGCTAGCCGAATAGCACTTACTTTACGGCGACTCGACAACCTCTCGCGGCGACACGTGAGGGTCCGGGAGAGTGAAACGAAAAGATTCCTTGCGGAATCAGCAACCCGCACCCGAGGCTGAGACGTCGCCCTCTCCCAAACTTGGGAGTGGTTGGGTCAAAGAATCTCGCGTTTGAAAAACTCCAACGAGAGATCCTTTACTCGCTTCACGCGGTCATGATGACATCTCCGACGTCTCGTTTTTTACGTGGAAGTTCATCAGTGCGAATCCTGCCATCCAGTCCGAAGCTAATAGTTCAAAAATCCCAAATGCAATTCCGCGTGCCTTAAGTTCAAGCGAACTCGGTCGTCGTGGCTCATTTTGCCAAAGCCGGGATTGTCGAATTTGGCGGCTTCACCACTTTTTAATCTTGTGAATGCTCGTTTGAGTCGTTGGGCCGCGTCGTAAGTCGGCATTTCATCCGCCCCGTACGTTCCATCAGGAGTACCAGGTATCTTGGCACCTTTCGGCATTCCGTCGCGAAGATACTTTTTGACTTGTAGGCGAAGAATCCACCCAATGAACCAGGGAGCCGGCTTCAACGGATAACCGTCGTAGCCGTATTCAATCCAGGCGGCGACGTGAGCCATAATCTGACCAGACGTCCAGTTCCCGACAGCTTGCAACTGCCCTTGTTCGTCGGCCTTTGCGATCCGGTCAATCTCAGCCAAGATTTCGTCAATCGATTCGAACCGCAAATCCCGATGATCTGCAACCTTACGTGTATCAATCTGATTACCCGTCATTGCATCGCTCTCTTGTCACTTGGCAGAAAGAAAACGTCTGGTTACATCGAAGTTAGTCATAGCGTCGCGCCCGATTCACGACCTAAACACCTCATTTTTGAATGGACTGCGTTCAATCAATTCTAAGTCGATGTCAATCCAATTCAAGGAATATCGGAATTCCAGTCTCGAGCACAACAAAACTATGTCGTCTCGATAGACTGTGTTAGCATAAACTCACCTTATTCCAGGAACGAACACTTAAAACGTATTTTCCGTTCCGACACCGCTTGGAAGATCATAAAGGGTATATTGTTGCTCAAACAGAAATTGGTCCCGCCGTACGCAAGTTGCCCGTTTTCAAATCTTTATCTTACTCTTACTCCTACTCTTAGTCTTACTCTTACTCCTACTCCTACTCCTACTCTTACTCTTAGTCGTAGTCTTAGTCGTTTTTTTCATAGTCATAGTCTCAATCCGACAGCACCCGTACTTGGCTAACGCACGCACACTACGCAAATGCAACACCGGAGGGACTAAGATTACGACTAAGATTACGACTAAGATTACGACTAAGATTACGACTAAGATTACGACTAAGATTACGACTAAGATTACGACTAAGATTACGACTAAGATTACGACTAGGATGCAAGGACGATGATGTGACTGCTTCCTCTCCTTGAGCAGCGTATTTCAAACCAGAAAATCCCCCTTTCCCACCCCAGATCCGATAACACTATGATCGAAACCGAA
>JAHEJI010000056.1 GCA_024638965.1 Planctomycetaceae bacterium | reverse complement strand
CGCCGTGCTCAAAATAGTGCTTTGCAGCGCGTCCAATGATATAGGAACTAAAACCCGCAGCTGCACCTTGGGGTATCATCGTGACCGCGGATCCCAGCCCGACGGTTAGCCCCTTGAAAAGACTCGCGCTCCAGGAGACCAGCTCGCCCAACGCGAACACTCCTGCCGCTTTCCAAATTGCCTTGGAGAGTTGTCTCGCCTGGGCCATTGAAAAATTGAGACCGTAGACTTTCGAAAGCGTGACAATCATCAGGGCGTCGATCGCGAAACCACCAATCACATCCAAAAAAACCGCTGGATTGAACGCGACAACCATGGCTTTCGTTGCAGCCATCGTCCAGATAATCTGATCGGCTTGTTCGTTTCGCATCACGATCCGCATCGTCGAAATCTTATCGCTTTTGTCGGCAGCGTACATGGCTGCATTGAGGGCAATCAGTCCAAGGCCTTCTTTCTCGAGTGTTTCCAGAATCAGGACCTTGAGTTGTTCGACGTCTGGCTCGGGCTTGAGCCACTCCGTTTTTTCACCCCCACCCGGTTGTTCGATAACGTGTTCGATTTCGCGCGGGTCGGCCGTAGTCAACACCATATGTTCGGCCGGAATAATTTCACCCACACGGGCCTTGAGTGTCTCGAACAGGGCCTTGCGATCGTGTTCCTGGTAAAGATCAATCTTGTTGAAAACGAGAATGATTGGTTTTTGGACGGCTGCCAATTCCACCAGAGACGCATATTCGATTTCGTTGAGGTCTGAATCGGTCACAAACAAAATCAGATCAGCTCGGCGGGCGGTCGTTTCGGCAAGTTCAGCGCGATCTCCACCGTCGACCTCATTGATACCCGGCGTGTCGACCAGTACCACTTCGGATGATTCGAGTCCGTGAATCCGGTGCCCGGCGCCTTCCCAGGCCGTGCCCCAGACCTGTTTCGTCCAACCTCCCTGCACGTCGACTTCGGCAACCGCTTTTCCAATCAAAGCGTTAATCAACGCAGATTTGCCCGTGCTGATTTCGCCAAAAATCACAATTTCGACACGACCCTGAGTGACCTTCTCGAACATCTCGTTGAGCTGCGCGAGGTCTTTCTGCAGTCGCTCGCGCTCACCATCGGGGCACCTGCGAAGTTGATCAATCGTAGTTTCGACCGACCGAACAGCTTCCCGGTATTGGGGATCCTGAACGGAAGGGTTCGACTTGGTATTGGTTAGTGTCACAAGAATATCGTTCGCTATTCGTGGAGTTTCTCGCGGGCAGTTTGAACTAACTTGCGGATTTCATCAACAGTAGTCACGATTTCCCATTTTCGGCGGGCAAGTCCAGACAAACCGCCTTCCGGAGTCTGCATTTCATTACGGAAGTAGTCAATGAAGACCGCACCAATCCACTTGGTGATCAGGGCTTGCACCGCTCCCTGCAAGACCCCCCCGGCAATCGTACCGGCAAACGGTACCGTTTTGATTAATGAGGCAACGATCGCAGTTACCGCCACCGTAGCTCCCTGAGCACCAAGAACACCAACCAAGTTTTTGCCCATTTCACTGAGCCATTTTGAGGCGGTGTCGAGATCAACTTTTTGATTGTAAATGTCCGCCAAATCGAGAATCATTTTGGTGGAAATCGCGCTCCCGGCAATCAAATCGACAACCGGAAACGGACTAATTGCCGCGACACCGCCTGCCCCCCACATGTACTTATCGACGATCGTCCAGGCTTTGTCGTCAATCGCATCTTGGACGCGCGTACGGGCCTTTTCCACCAACCCCCGAGATTGCAGCAGCAAGTTGGCCATCAACAGGTCTTTTCCATCCTGTTTTACGATTTTGATCATTCGCTTAGCGAGCGGATCAATATTGGGTTCCACCTCGATTGTTTCATCAACGGTTGAGCCATCGGTCAAAACTTTGCGGCGAATTCGATGGCCTGGTTGAGCCTGAATGACAACGATATCTCCGACACCGACGAAGCTCGCGGTTTGCCTGTTGATTTGGCTAATCAGTTTGTCTTGATCCGTCTCGGTGTACCAGTCAGATTTGTTGAGACAGATGATGACTCGTTTTTCCATTTGGCCCAGTTGTTCGAGCAACTGATGTTCGCTTTCCCGAAGTGGGCCATCAACGACAACCAGAACCAGATCCGCATCCTTGGCTGACTCGGCAGCGATGTTGACATGAGTTGCACCATCGACTTCACCCAGGCCTGGCGTATCAACCAGCGTAACCTGATCAATACCGGGCCACGGAATCTCGTTGCGCATCACGGTGGTACCGCCACTCGCGTCGGTTGCGAATACGTCTCGTCCGGCGAGCAGGTTCAGTACAGACGATTTACCGCTGGAAATTGTGCCGAAAGCTACGATCTCGAGCGTCTGTGCTTCCCGTTTTGCTTCGAGCTCTCGGACCAGAGGATCGAGTTGGCTGGAGAGCTGGGATTCTTTTTCACCGGCGGTCTTAAGCTGCTCGATTTGATCGAGATTTTCTTCGATCTCTTTTTCGCGTTGACTGATCGTCATTTGGCTGGGATCGCGATTGCGTCTTTCCCTGCGGATTTTTTTTGCTATCGATGCGCCCCACAGCTTCCAGACAATCCAGAGTGCACTGCCCAACAACAAAACGAATCCGGTTCCAATCACAATCAGATAGATCGTGCCCCAAATGCTCCCGAGACTGGAAACCGTTTCGTAGTTGGAAATGACCCAACCGGGAAGGTAGATCAAGGCAAACCCTAGCGAAGCGGCCATGATGACCAGCATGAGTCCAGAAAATGTTTTGCCGAGCTTCATTGAGTTTGTCGTGTAATTGGACGTTTAGGAATTGGAACCTGCAACCTTATTCTAGGTTCGACCACCATTGGACAATCGTTGAACAAAGCTCGAATATCCAGAAAAAACCATACTTTGATAAGTCTTATTCGAAAACGGGCGGACAATATTTGGGCTATTCTGCTCAAGATGGGGTCAGTTTCGAATCTCAATTGATGCGAAACCGATCGTCCGGTCTAACGTCTCCGCCTCGCGTCGTTGAAACCAAGACGCTACAAACAAAGTACTCCCTTTTTGGATCGTGCCATTTTTTGATGTTTGAGCGGACGATGTCGTTTAACGCCAACACCCAATTTTTTTGCACCCATGGTCGGACTTGTCATTCTGAAGGAGCTGGCGACTGAAGAATCTCTCATATTTCCATGTAGATCCTTCACCTCGTTCCTCGTTTCAGGATTACAGCAACGCGAATTTTGAACCCTGGCGTTAAACGAAGAATAGCACATTCCAAATTACAGAACATTCAAGAGGTTGCAATTCATGGAACTGGTGATCAAGAATCTTTCCAAAACCTACGCCAACGGCGTGCGGGCTTTAAGCGACGTAACAATGACAATTCCCAAAGGCATGTATGGTCTCTTGGGACCCAACGGGGCCGGCAAATCGACACTAATGCGAACGATCGCGACCTTGCAGGAAGCCGACTCGGGTTCGATAACGCTTGGCGATCTCGATGTGTTAAGGCAGAAGACGGAAATCCGCAGAATGCTGGGTTACCTCCCTCAAGAGTTTGGTGTTTACCCCAAAATCAGCGCGCAACGCATGCTGGACCATATCGCCACGCTAAAGGGAATCACCAACAAGCGTGAACGTCGCGAACTGGTCGATGCGATGTTGCACCGAGTCAATCTACAAGATCATCGTAAAAAAGCCATCGCCGGTTTTTCCGGGGGGATGAAACAGCGATTTGGCATCGGACAGGCTCTGTTGGGTGATCCCAAGCTGCTGATTGTCGACGAACCGACCGCGGGACTCGATCCAGGCGAAAGAAACCGCTTCTACAATTTGCTCTCGGAAATCGGCGAAAACGTGATTGTGATCCTGTCGACACACATCGTTCAAGATGTAAAAGAGCTGTGTACCCAAATGGCAATTATCCACGAAGGGGAATTGCGATTTGCGGGTTCGCCTAACGCTGCCGAAGAAGAACTCTCTGGCAAAGTCTGGCAAAAGTCGATTGAAAAGTCGGAACTGGATTCGGTCAAACAAAAACACGAAGTGCTCTCAACAAAACTCGTCGCCGGCAGGCCGTTGGTTCACATCATTAGCGAACACGAACCGGGTGATGGATTCACTTTGATTGAACCGGATCTGGAGGACGTCTTTTTCTCCAAGATCAAAAACGCGGCTCACTCCTATTGAAAGCAGATCACGACTCGGTGGGCCGCCCTGCCCTTCAAATGCTCAACACGTAATTAGCTGGAATCTCAAGTCGACCGACCTATCAAACCCACGGACATGTAATGTTTCGGACTTTTCTTGGATTTGAACTCCGCTACTGGCTCAAAGGAGTCATGGTTTACATCTTCCTGATTATTATTTCGTCGCTGATTCTTGGAGCGACGTCTACGGACAAGGTCGTCGTTGGCGGGGCACTCGAAAACACATATCGCAACGCGCCGTTCGTGATTCAAAACTTCTATGCCATCATGGCCATCCTGACCTGTCTGATGACAACCGCCTTTGTCAACGATGCAGCGTCAAGAGACTTTGCTCACAATACCAACCAGTTGATATTCACAAAACCGCTCAACAAATTTCAGTTCCTGATGGGACGTTTTTGGGGTTCAGTCTTAATCGCGATTATCCCCATGCTGGGCGTCTCAATTGGCGTCTTGATTTCACCCGTGATGCCCTGGAATGATGATCCGAGCCGATTTGGCCCGGTTGACTGGAACGCTCATCTCTGGAGTATCCTCGTATTTGCCATTCCAAACACGATTTTCATTGCTGCGATCATCTTTGCGATCGCAGTCTGGTTGCGCAGTACATTCGCATCGTTCATCGGCGTGATTGTTTTGTTAACGTTTTGGGGCATCACTCAGAGTCTGCTTGGCAATCTCGAAAATGAAACACTGTCTCAATTAGCCGATCCATTCGGACTAGCTGCGTTCCAGATCGAGACGAAATACTGGACGATCGCCGAGCGAAACACACAATCACTAACTCTGATGTCAGAGATGATGCTGCTGAATCGAGTGGTTTGGGTTTCGACAGGACTCGTCATCCTGGGATTGGCATGTTGGCGATTCAATTTCGCTGATAAGCGTGTCAAAACCAAAAAGCTACACTTGTTACCACCTCCCGACTCTGCGACGAAGCCATTGCCCGACGTCACTTTTCAACGAGGAATCGGCGCACAGCTCCGGCAATTGTGGAGCCAGATCAAAGTCGACTTTTTCAGCACGGTCAAGAGTCCGGTGTTCCTCGTGATTGTTTTTGCCGGGATGATCGACACGTTTTTTTCCATAAAAATGGTGGCCTCAGAAGGATTTGGATTGAGCGCACTGCCGGTCACGTACACGATGATCGATGTCATTCGAGGCAGCCTTTTCGTTTATCTGATGGTGGTCATCATTTTCTATACAGGCGTCCTGGTATGGAAGGAACGCGAGGCAAATCTCGATGAGGTCTACGACGCACTTCCGCATTCGACCTGGATTTCGTACACCGCAAAGTTGCTTACGATCCTGGCTATCGTTTTTATTGTTTTGTGTGCCGAGACGCTGATGGGTGTTGTTAACCAGGCAATGGCCGGATATTCAAGATTTCAACTTGGCCTGTACGCAAAAGAACTTTTCCTGATTACGTTCATTCAGTTGTTTTCTTTTACGGTGTTGGCGTTTTTCTCGCATATCATCTCGCCTAACAAATACATTGGCTATTTCGTGTTCATCGCGCTAGCGATTGCGAATGCGTTCGGCTGGGGATTGCTTGATATCGAATCCAACATGATGCAGTTCGCCAGTCTCCCAGGTTACATCTATTCAGATTTGTTCGAATTTGCGCCCTATTCAAAAGGACTGTCATGGTTTGGAAGCTATTGGGTGTTGTTTTGCGTTTGCCTGTCTTGCGTCGGAATTTTACTCTGGCAACGTGGACGCGAACGCGGGTTTTTCCAAAGAGTTGGTATCGCAATCGGACGTTTCCGCGGAAGTATGGCTTTGGCAACGTGCGCTGCATTCGGCATTTGGCTGGCCATCGGCGGATGGGTTTTTTATAACACGAAAGTTGTCAATGAGTACAAGACAGCAGAGACGACCAACAAGCTTCAATCCAAGTATGAGAAAGATTTCAAATCGTTCCAGGATTTGCCTCAACCTCGCATCACCAAAGTCAAATACGAGATTGACGTTTTTCCCCACAAACGCGGCTTGATGCTCAAGGGCGATCAAACCATCGTCAATCAAACCAAATCTCCGATCGAAAAGCTGTTTATCAATCTTGCCAACGGTTATGAATCCGAACTCAAGATTGATAACGCGACTTTATCCGAAGAGTTCAAAGACCTGGACGTCCAGATTTACGAATTCGACCCTCCCTTGCATCCCGGGGCCGAAGCACAAATGACTTACACCGTTTCGTACTTTTCCAAGGGTTTTGAGAATTCGATATCCCAGCTGCAGATCGTTCAGAACGGCTCGTTTTTCAACAACACCATCTGTCCGCAGATTGGCTATCAACCCGGAAATGAATTAACGAACAAGAACGACCGCAAACGGTTTGGCCTCGATCCACCGGAAATCATGCCGCCACTTGACCCTAAGAACCTGAAAGCGCGATCGAGCACCTATATCAGCAACAATAGCGACTGGGTCGAGGTGGAAACCGTGATCAGTACTTCCGACGATCAAATCGCAATTGCGCCCGGCTCACTCGTCAAGAAATGGCAGAAAGATGGGCGCCGATACTTTCATTACAAAGTCGATCATCCGTCGCTGAACTTTTATTCCTTCATTTCAGCCAATTACAAAGTCGCACTCCGCGAATGGAATGGTGTCGACATCGAGGTCTATTACCACGACGAGCACGAATGGAATGTCGACAAAATGCTGCGTTCGATTCGCAAATCGCTGGAGTACTACACTGAAGCGTTTGGGCCATACAAACACAAACAGGCTCGCATTATTGAATTCCCCCGCACATCGGAATTCGCACAGGCGTTTCCCGGGACGATGCCGTACAGCGAAGGAATCGGATTTATTGCCGAGATTAAAGATGACGACGACATCGATATGGTCTATTACGTCGTCGCCCACGAGATGGCTCATCAATGGTGGGCTCATCAAGTCATCGGCGCGAACATGCTGGGAGCGACCCTGTTGTCCGAAACTCTGGCTCAATACTCCGCACTGATGGTGATGGAAAAAGAATTCGGACGCGACACCATGCGCAAATTCCTCAAGTATGAAATGGATAGCTACCTCCAGGCTCGCGGGCGGGAAATGCTTAAAGAACGCCCGCTCATGAAGGTCGGCGCGCAACAGGGGTACGTGCATTACCGCAAGGGTAGCGTCGTCATGTACTATCTCAAAGAAATGATCGGGGAAAACAAGGTCAATGCGGCCTTGAAGTCGTTAGTCGACAAATTCGCTTATCGGCAACCGCCTTATCCAACCTCGATTGATCTGGTCGACGCACTTCGCGAACAAACACCACCTGAATTCCAATACTTGTTATCCGACTTGTTCGCAGAGATCACTCTATTTGAAAACCGCACAGTCAAGACAAGCTATAAGAAACTCGACGATAGCCAGTATGAAGTTTCGCTTGATATTCAATGTCAAAAATTCCAGGCAGACGAAAAAGGCAAACAAGCTCAAGTTGAAATCGACGACTGGATTGAGATTGGCGCGTTCGCCAAACCCGAAGCAGACCGTAAATACGGAAAAACACTCTACCGCGAACGAGTCAAAATCGAACAGGAAAACAGCACTTTCAAATTCGTCGTGGACGAAGTTCCCGCCTTGGCTGGCGTCGATCCATTCCTGTTGTTGATCGATCGATTGCCGGAAGACAACATGAAAAAACCGACGGAAGTGAATGAGTGACTGAACGTGTCGATGCATTGCTGCGAGAGATTGATTGTGGTACACAGTATTTTTGATTAGACTCAACCACCATCAACTAATCTTCTCCAACGCATCCAACCGTAAACTTTTGAGCCGCGTCGTAGCACTTCATCGGCAGGAGGAGTCTTGCGGACGAGGGCCAAATCAGAAAAGGTTATGGTAAACATCGATTAATGCCCCGCCGCGAAGACATACACACGATTTTGCTCATCGGTTCAGGACCGATCGTCATCGGTCAGGCCTGCGAATTTGACTATAGCGGTACGCAGGCAGCCAAAGCTCTCCGCGCAGACGGTTATCGAGTTGTGCTGTTGAATTCGAATCCAGCCACGATCATGACGGATCCCGAATTCTCGGATCGAACGTATATCGAACCGATCACTCCTGAATTTGTCGACCGGATCCTGAAACTGGAAACATCGCAGGGTAGTCCGATTGATGCTCTGCTGCCGACTTTGGGTGGCCAAACCGCTTTGAATTGCGCGATGGCTCTGGAAGAACAGGGGATTTTGGAAAAGCACGAAGTCGAGCTGATTGGTGCCTCCCGGGACGCAATCGCCAAGGCTGAGAACCGTTCGTTGTTTCGAGAATCCATGCAACGGATCGGGTTGGATCTGCCGATCAGCGGAACAGCGCATAGCCTCGACGAGGCGGACACCGTTCTACAGCGTGTGGGACTTCCATGTTGCATCCGGCCAGCTTACACACTGGGCGGCGCAGGAGGTGGCTTTTGCCGGACAGCAGAGGATTTCGTTCGCACGGTTGCCCGCGGATTGGAGCTCTCCCGGATCAACGAAGTGCTGATTGAAGAAAGTCTTTATGGCTGGAAGGAATTTGAGCTCGAGGTCATCCGTGACCAAAACGACAATTTTATCGTTGTCTGTTCGATCGAGAATCTTGATCCGATGGGTGTTCATACCGGTGACTCGATTACCGTGGCACCCGTCCAGACGTTGACCGATCGCGAATTCCAGCAAATGCGCGATTCAGCGAAAGCGGTCGTCAGCGAGATTGGCGTGGATACGGGTGGATGTAACGTTCAGTTTGCCGTTGACCCAACATCAGGTCGGCAAGTGATCATCGAAATTAATCCACGAGTTTCGCGCAGCAGTGCACTGGCCAGCAAAGCAACCGGATATCCGATTGCCAAAGTAGCGGCAAAATTAGCTGTTGGTTATACGCTGGACGAAATTGCCAACGACATTACGGGGACAACTCCCGCGAGTTTCGAACCCGTCATCGATTACTGTGTTGTGAAGATGCCGAGATGGGCGTTTGAAAAATTTCCCGATGCGGATGACACGTTGACGACGCAAATGAAGAGCGTCGGCGAGGCGATGGCTATCGGTCGCACTTTCAAGGAGGCATGGCAAAAGTGCATACGCAGTATGGAGATCCAGCGGTCGGGATACGGATTGGACAAAAATGACAAATGGCTCACGTCTGAATTGCGAAATCGCTCTGCCTCGCGGGTGGGTGCAGTTGCAACGAACGACTTTGGTAAGGCCCAATCGCTAGCGCCACAGGCTGCGTCCGCGAGACTGCGAGGAGAATCGTTCTCCGAGTCAGACGAAACCGGTGCCGCTGACTGGCCCATACCCGAGGATATTCTGCGGCGAAAACTGGAAGTTCCCTGTCAAGCCCGACCTTATTACATCCGATATGCGTTCAAAATGGGGTGGTCGGTAAAGGAGATTAACGCTGCCACAGGGATCGATACCTGGTTCCTCGACCAACTCAAACAACTTGTTGAATTTGAAGACGAACTCGACAACAAGGCGGATTTTTTTCAGCGTGATGGTGAAGCATCGAACGAATTGCTTGCCAAATCACGCCGGTGGGGTTTTTGTAGCGAACAGCTGGTTCGGCTCACGGGATTACAACCCGATTCGACCGCCATGCAACGGGCGCTTCACGACAACAGCTGTTTCAAGTTGGTGGATACGTGTGCGGCAGAATTCAAGGCAAGCACACCGTATTATTATTCCACCTATGAAGAACCCGTCTTAAGAATTGACAACGGCAAAGTAATTAGCGAAGTCGAAGATGAGTTGCAGGTTGCTCCGGAGCCGCACGTGGTGATCATTGGCGGAGGGCCAAATCGGATTGGGCAAGGAATTGAGTTCGACTACTGCTGCGTGCATGCATGTCAGGCTGCCCGTTTAATGGGCTATCGCACCGTGATGATCAACTCCAACCCTGAGACGGTGAGCACGGATTACGACGTCTCGGATATGCTGTTCTTCGAACCACTCACGGCAGAGAACGTTCTCCGCGTGATTCAATCGATCGAGCAGCGTGGCACAGTTCAAGGAGTCGTCACCCAATTCGGAGGTCAGACGCCGTTGAACTTGGCATCTACAATCGAGTCGGCCGGTACCTCGATTCTGGGAACGCTACCCTCATCCATTGATCTCGCCGAAGACCGCGCTGCGTTCCAAAAAATTCTCGATGAATTGGAAATCCGACAGCCTCCCAACGGGATTGCCCGCACCCCCCACGAAGCGCGGCTGATCGCGCGGGAACTGGGTTTTCCTGTGCTGATCCGACCCAGTTATGTCCTTGGCGGCCGAGCAATGCAACTTTGCAATACCGAGGAGGATTTGGATAACTATGTGATGTCTGCTTTCAACGCTACGGATCGTGTTGACAACGACAATGCTTCAAATATTTTGATCGACAAGTTTTTGCTCGACGCCACAGAAATCGATGTCGATGCCGTGGCGGACTTCCGGACCCCCAACGATCCGCGAGGCGAGTGTGTGGTGTGTGGAGTAATGGAGCACATCGAAGAAGCCGGAATCCACAGCGGCGACAGCGTTTGCGCGCTGCCTCCTCATTCACTGTTACCTGATATAAAACGCGAAATCGAAAATCAAACCCGCGCCTTGGCTCGGCGCATCGGTGTTTGCGGACTCCTAAATATACAATTTGCCGTGACTGGGAATTCGGTTTATGTTTTGGAAGTCAATCCACGTGCTTCACGAACCGTGCCGTTTGTCAGCAAAGCAACAGCTGTTCCCTGGGCCAAAGTTGCGATGTCCGTGATGCTGGGGAACGATCTTCGAAACGTGCTGTGGGAAATGGGCGTCGGTAGGAGTCCTCGTCCGATCATGCAGGCAATCAAAGCCCCCGTATTTCCCTTTGAAAAATTTCCCGGTATCGACATGGTGTTGGGTCCCGAAATGCGGAGCACCGGTGAGGTGATGGGGATTGATGCAAACTTTGGTCTCGCGTTCGCGAAAACAGCGATTGCCACTGGTTTGTCGCTGCCGACGCAAGGCAACGCCTTGGTCAGCGTGAACGATGCCGATAAACCCCGTGTCATTCCTATTGCCAAAGAGTTGCGGTTTCTTGGATTCAAACTGTTTTCAACGATTGGTACGCATAACGCGCTCCAGAAAGCCGGTATCAAATCGGTTGTTGTTTCAAAACAGGCTGGTGCGCCCGAGGGCTTTCTGTTGGATCTGATTAAATGCGGTGTGCTCGATTTGTTGATTAACACGCCGATTCATCATGGTCCGGCTCGTGAAGAAGGTCGCTGGCGTGCGGCAGCCATGGCGCGACGCTTACCGCTAGTCACCACCTTGGCTGGTGCGCGCGCTGTTATTGAAGCAATTCGAGCGATGAAGGCGCACGGCGGCAGCAACGTGCTGGGCGTCAGAGCGTTGCAAGATTATGAAGCGGGAGTTGTCTAAGATGTCGCACTGCGGATTGGCGCTGGAGGACGGTTCGGTATTCCTTGGCTCAGCGATCGGAGCGATGGGGACCACGACTGGCGAAGTCGTTTTTAATACAGCGATGACGGGGTACCAGGAAATCCTGACAGATCCTTCGTACTTTGGGCAGATCGTTTGCATGACTTGGCCGCTGATTGGAAACTACGGCGTAAACGAAGAGGACTTTGAGTCCTCTTCGGTCCATTTATCCGGATTTGTAGTCAAGGAATTGTCTCGAATTCATAGCAACCATCGTTCACAAGGCGATTTGTCGACTTACCTAAAAGAGGCGGGAATTATCGGGATCAGCGGTATCGATACTCGGGCTCTCACCCGCAGACTACGGGTTTACGGTTCGATGCGAGGTGCCCTGTCGACTGCAATTCATGAACCGCGAAAGCTTGTCGAATTGGCTTGCGAGTCGCCCAAGATGACCGGACAAAATCTGGTTCAAGAAGTTACACGCGATGTCATTGCACAGGACAGAATCGAGAATCGAAATACTGGACTTAAGGTCGTGGTTGTCGATTGTGGTGTGAAACAGAACATTCTACGGATGCTTCGCTCAGTTGGCTGCATCGTAACGGTCGTACCGCCGGATACGCAGCCGCAAGACATTTTAGCTCTGGCGCCTGACGGAGTGCTCGTCGGTAACGGCCCCGGTGATCCAGCAGCCGTTGCCACGACTGTCAACACATTAAAACAGCTGATCGGCAAATTGCCATTATTCGGCATTTGTCTTGGGCACCAGCTATTGGGACTCGCGCTCGGTGCAAAGACTTACAAGCTAAAATTTGGCCACCATGGCTCAAATCACCCTGTGCTCAACGTTGACACCGAGAGAGTTGAAATTACTTCCCAGAATCATGGCTTTGCTGTCGACGAAGAAAGTCTGACTGCCGCGGGTGGCCGGATCACGCACATTAATCTCAACGATCAAAGTGTCGAGGGCTTCACCCATCAAGAGCAACGGGTTTCGGCCGTCCAATTTCACCCAGAAGCCGCACCCGGACCCTCCGATTCGGCATACATATTCGAGCAATTTCGGGATTTAATGTTGCAGGCTTGACGATTGACGGTCACGATCAAAGGGGCGCCTGTCGGTTTTGTCCAATCGAGCGTGCTTCATCATCGTCGACAACGACAGCAATATCCATATCCATATGCTGATTCCAGTTAAGAGCATAGGCTGACAACGCTGTCGCATTATCTGACTCTAATATCGCCACACCCGTTCCGCGAACCAGATCGTGCCAGCGTCCAACAAGTCTGATTTGATCGCCCATCAACGATTGCTCTTGCTCCGCGGACATTGTCGAGAAAACTGAAAGGGTATCGTGAAGTTTGCCTTCATGCATTTGCCAGGTAATCAAAAATTTCATCTGTCTGCTCTTGGGTTATGGACGGGAATCTCATAAGTCTGCCAAGCGATTGAGCAGTTGACAAGTATTGATCGTCCCGAAACAAACGCTGCGCTTCGCCAAAGCCCGGTGTTCAATCGTTGTTAGTGACGAGTTAGACGGCATTCCGCCGACGGCAAGCTCATCTTCGATGTCACCGTAAGGGGGGCTTCTTTATCGAGGTGGAACATCTCCTTGGCCAGTTTGCAAGTGTCGAATGAAATACCCTTCAACTGTCACGCAGGCGTGCGAATCCGCACGGTTTTAAGTCGTTTTTTCATCCTCACGAAAGACGACACTCGCTTCTCCATTAGTTCTTCCAGTGCATTTATGGGACGTGAACGCTGGGCCATTTGATGCAGATTATTTCAACGAAGGTCAGAGTTGCGAAGTCGTCATTTCAGGTGGACTAGATTCGATTAAATCGTTCAGTGGCAGACTCATAATTGACAAAGCTAATTCACACCAATAGACTCCGTAAACAATTCAATACGGTTTTCCGAATCAAAATCATGGGAGATACATCAATGAGGTTCACGTTAGTTACATTGGCGGCGACACTAGTTTTTTGTTCAAACATCAACGCCGATATCATTTCGGTCTCGATCACAGGACAAGTTGGTTTTAATGGCATTAGTGACCCACCTCTGAGCGGTGTTAGTTCAGGCGATTCGGTAGAAATGTCATTTACGGTCGATTCCGATGTTTTCATGGATGGAGTTCCCGGAGATACCCGGGGCTATGAAATAAACCAATCGTCGTTTTCTCTGATTTTTGACACTCCGTTGGAAGTTGGGTTAGTCAATCCATTTCCCGGCACTCCGTATTTTACGTTGGTCGATGGTTTTCCGGTTTCAGACGGATTCTTTGTTTCGACCAGTCCATTTTCGCCTGGCGGAGTGCCATTGGAACAGGACCCTTTCAATGCGAATCTCGAGCTGGGTTACGATGGTAGTACGCTCAGTTCACTTGACATTCTTGACGCAGTTGGTGAGTACGATTTTGATGGACTGACAAGATTCGGCTTCACACTCTGGGCCGTCGTTCCAGACAACGTCGTGATGGAAATGGAGTTTCAGCAGATGACCATTAAGCGAGTTCCTGAGCCCACCGCGGCAGCGATTTTGGGACCGATGGGATTGCTGATGTTGCGTCGAAGACGTCGCTGATCTTGGAACTGTCAGCCGACAACATTGATTGTAGAACGTTTCAAGATTAGTCTTCGTTGCGGTGGCTTCGATGCGCCGCCTGCCTGATCCGACAAGTTGTAGTCGTCAGATAAGCAAAGGTCGAAGACTTTGTTCTGGAGATGTGCTGTTATAGCTGAGCATTTTTGAAAACGCTCGACTTGGTTCAAATGTCCGGCCGAGTTTGTGCTGTCGACGGAACTTGCAAACATCCCGTTAATGGCTCAAATTAACTGGTGCAAATCTGCCAAAAAACGGAATAGCCCTTAAACCCAATATGGGAGCGACCAATGAACGCAACCAAACCTTTTAACCTCATGCAGTGGATTGAAGACCATAAAGACGAGTTCAAAGTGCCCGTGATGAACAAGCAGTTTTACAAAGAAGCAGATGATGTCATCGTCTTTGTTTCGATGGGCCCCAACACCCGCAATGACTACCACGTCAATGCAACCGAAGAACTCTTCTATCAGCTCAAAGGGGACATCGCCGTTCGGATTCGGCCGCTCGATGGCTCCGACCCACATGACGTCGTGATTCATGAAGGTGAAATGTGGCTGCTCCCGCGAATGGTTCCCCATCGTCCGCAACGGCCCGCGGATACCATTGGATTGATTGTCGAATTTCCACGCCCCGCAGGTGCGGTCGATAAGCTTCAATGGTTCTGTCCAGACGACAAGCATCTGGTTCATGAAGCCGAGTTTCGCTTGCAGCACATCGACGAAGACTTGCACCAGATCATGGACGAATTCTGGAATGGCCCCGAAGAAATCCGAACCTGTAAGGAAACTGGCAAGGTCATCGAGCGCGCCGGCGAGTTTAAACTGGATTTGGCTCAGCCAAGAACGTAAACGCATGGGAATTCGGAGGTACTTCCGACCTCCGAATTCCGACCTCCCATTCGCTTTCACCTTATGTCGTCGATTTCACAGTCGCCAACAAAATTGGTTGTAACGCCGTAATGAAAGTATTGGCGATCGGTCTGACAAGAACGCTGTCTTCGAAATCTTCCTCGATCGGTATTGGTGAGATACGAAAGTATGATGACCACTCTCGTCGGATTTTGAAGGATGTGAGTGCTTTACTTACATCCAATGAGCCCGCTACATTCGCAGCGCCAGACTTGCCAATTGCCGAGCCAACCGTCATGATGCTATGTTCACTCGGTAGTCAATCTGGCTTCTTTTTTACAACTGCAAACTGAGAAAAAACTTGTTAGTCGGTCCCGTTTTTACTCGTGAAGCCATCGTCGCTCCTCGACGCACGCGTCATTATATTTTGCGTACGGTTTACGCTGGATTGTTGTTGTTGTTGATTTGCACGGCTTGGATGATTTTGGCGGGAACCCAGATTATTCGCAACGTCGGCGATATGGCTCGATTTGGTTCGATTCTGTTTCAGATACTTGCACCATTGCAGTTAGCTTTGCTTTTATTTCTGTCGGCCATTCAAGCGGCCAGCAGTATTGCCGTAGAAAAGGACCGGCAGACTTTGATCTTGCTGTTGATGAGTCGTCTGTCCAACAGCGAACTTGTCTTAGGCAAGCTCTTTTCCAGCTTGCTGGGCATCGGCGTTATGATGTTGACAAGTCTCCCGATATTCATGCTGATCGTGTTATTTGGGGGCACGTCTTTTGAGCAAGTCGGATGGACGTTTGCGGTAACTGCGGCGACAACTCTAGCTGCGGGCAGTCTCGGCGCGATGATCGCGCTGTGGCGCGAAAAGACGTTTCAAACCCTTGCGCTGGTTGCATTGGCGATCGTGTTTTGGATTGGACTTTTTGAAAGCATTGGCATAATCGGAGGCACGATCGGAGGATTCGGGACCGATGCCATCGCGGCAGCCACCAGCCCGATTCGCGCGATTCTTGCCGCGAGTCATCCCACTGTTTCCTCAACCTGGCAAACAGAAGTCGTACCCTATCTGGTCGTTGCGCTCGGCGTCTCGGTTGTTTTGTGCGGATTGGCTATCTTGCGGGTCCGTCGGTGGAATCCAAGTCGCGACGTCAAGATTGGCCAAGCCGATAGTGTGAGCAATGATTTTGATATGATAACGGGCAAGCTTACCGACGAGAGTCCCGAACAAAAGCAGGATCGGGAATCTGAACGACTACGTTCGGGTCACGTCGATGATCGCTCTCGTACCATCAGTCGGAAAAGTCGTCGCGTGTGGGACAACCCCGTTCTCTGGCGGGAAATGTGTACTTGGGCGTATGGGCGCAAGATATTGTTCATTCGCGCGGCCTATTGGCTGCTCGCCGCGGCTGTGGCGTTCGCCTTGTACTCGTTGGTCTCATCAGGCGTGGCGACGCGCACGACAGCCGACGGGTCGATTCGCATTCCGGACGTCGCAAAACCCCTTGCACCGTTTATGTTTGTCAGCCTGGTGATGGTCAACGCACTTGCGGTCACCTCGATAACCACAGAGCGGGATGGCCGAGCTATTGATCTGTTGCGCGTGACTGATATCTCTCCCAAAGAGTTTTTGTTTGGAAAACTAGGCGGAATTCTGTACATCTCGATGGACATCATTCTGCTGCCGATGTTGATGTGCGGCTACCTTTGGTACAGCCAGGCGTTGACTGGTGAAAACCTGCTCTACGTCGTCGCGGGATTGTTGGTGTTGAACGTGTTTGTCGCCGTTTTGGGAATTCATTGTGGACTGTCCTATGGAGGCAGTCGGCAGGCAATCGGCGTGAGTTTGGGAACGGTGTTTTTCCTGTTCGTCGGTGTCATCACCAGTATGGTCATGATGGTTTCGTTCACGGGCAATGTCGAAGCACAGCTAACTCCTTTTCTAGCCTGCATCGTTGGCGGCGCGATCGGATTGTATGTGGCACTCGGTTGGAACACTCCCTCCCCGGCGCTGGTTCTGGCAGCCGCCATATTGCCTTTGGCGATGTTTTATTCGATCACAAGTTTACTGTTGAAAGACTATCTGGCAGTACTGTTGGTCGTGACATTTACTTACGGGTTTACCACAACGGCAATGATTATGCCTCGACTTAGCGAATTTCTCATCAACATGGGGCGCGTTAAATCAACCGACAATGAATAGTCTTCTGCAGCTGGCTCCCTGGCTAATCGGGATGATTGTGCTGATGGCCTGTAGCGGATTTTTCTCCGCCAGCGAAGCGGCATTGTTTTACCTGCGTCCTGGCGATCGCCGGGAAATGTATGCGGGAAGTCGGTCTGAACAGACCGCAGCTCGATTGATGTCCGATCCGGACCGTTTGTTGAGTTCCGTTTTGTTCTGGAATCTCGTAATCAACATTAGTTACTTTACGATAAGTTCGATTTGTGCTCTCAAGATTGATCGAGACGAAACCCTGGGCCAAACCTGGGCAGTCGTTTTTGCGGCTTTTTCCTTGCTCGCAATCATCTTCTTCAGCGAAATGCTTCCCAAGAGCTTCGCTGTATTAAAACCTCGAACAATGGCGCAAAGATTAAGCTTGCCACTTTCCGTGGCGGTGAGAATGGTGGACCCCATCATGCCGGTGCAAAAAACGGTGAATCTCGTTTCTCAACGGTTGATTCTACCGGGCTTCAAAAGCGAACCGTACATGGAAGTCAGTGATCTCGAACGAGCCATCGAAATCTCGGGCAATGACGCGGCGCTAATCAAACAGGAACAGACGGTGCTTCACAACATTGTTCAACTTTCTGAAATCCGCGTCGATGAATGGATGCGGCCAAGGACCCAGTTTGTATCGTTTCAACCTCCGGTCAAGCTGAGCGACCTTGGCGGTTCAATTCCCGCGAGCGGTTATTTGCTGATTACCGAAATCGATAGCCAGGAAATAGAAAAGGCAATTCGCCTGGACAACCAGTACTACCTGCCGGAGGACGAACTGGAAAGATTTGCTGAACCGGTCTTATATCTGCCGTGGTGTTCCACGGTCGCCGATGCGCTCGAAAAAATGTCTCACCGCGAACGAGAAGTTACCGTCGTAGTCAATGAATTTGGCGATACGATTGGGATCCTGACGATCGAAGACATTCTCGAAACTGTCTTCACCTATGCACCCAGCCGCAGCAAACGCCTGTTGGATCTCAATCCGTTGCATGAGATTCATCCTGGCAAATGGGTCGTTTCCGGGATGATGAGCTTGAGACAGCTGTCGCGGAAACTGGAAACCGAGATTCCGGAAACAACCAGCGTCACGGTTGCCGGCGTCATCCAGGAATCGATGCAAAGGCTGGCCGAACCTGGAGACGAATGTGATTGGGGGCCATTTCATTTTGTCGTGATCGAAGCACCTCAACGAGGCAACATGCTCGTTGAGTTGACTCGATCTAAACCAAAGGAGAACAACGAGTGATCGTGTGGGCTGTCCTCCTGCTCCTGATTGGCGTATTTCTGAGCGCGTTTTTCAGCGGAACCGAAACCGGTTTTTACCGTGCCAGTCGCGTAAGACTGGTGATTGACAGCCTCGAGGGAGACAAATTATCACAATCCCTGATGAAACTGGTCAACAATCCGACCCTGTTTGTGGCCACCACCTTAATTGGCAACAACTTCGCTAATTATCTAACCTCGCTGGCCATCGTGCTGGGAGCCGGGAGTCTGTCGTCAAGTTCAGCTGCGGAAATAATCGCACCCATCCTGATGTCACCCCTGCTATTCGTATACGGTGAGTTATTACCCAAGAGTTTTTTCTATCAGGCACCCAATCGCTTGCTACGATTTGGAGCGCCCCTGTTTTTGCTGTTCACCGGCGTCTTCGCTCCGATTGCGGCGTTGCTGTGGGGGCTCGGTCGACTGTTGGAAAAGTCGCTGGGACAATCGCCCGAGAAAATTCGTTTGACGCTGGCTCGGAAAGAAGTCCAACAGGTGCTGGAAGAAGGTCTCGAGGTAGGCCTCCTGCATCCGACTCAGCGTTACTTGGGACAAAACTTTTTTATCGTCGCGTCGCAGCCGGTGAAAAATGTTTGCACACCGATCGCGAAGGTTCAAATGTTCGATTGCAAGACGCCGAAGGCAAAGGCACTGCGACTTGCCAAACGAAAGAACCTGGCGGACATACCAATTTGGAAAGATAACAAAAACAACTTGATCGGCTACGTGCGAACGGTTGATCTGATCGTTGACCAAAGTAATTCCGACAAAATCATCATGCATAAACCGCTGATTACGATCGACGGTACGGAACTCTTTGGTGAGGCGTTAATGCAGATGCAGGCGAATCGCGAAACTCTCGCAAGGGTCGTCGGCGACGATGGTCATACAATCGGACTCTTGTCCATTGACCAACTAACCGATCCACTCTTGAAGGGACCGCTGGATTCACTGCGACGTTGAAAGTTCCGTACGCGGTTAAATCCAGTTCGTAATCATAACGCGACCTATGCGCATAACCGAAGTGGCACGTCAGATTTCATCATTTCTTGTTCGACATTCGATTTTCAAAAAGGCTGACTCGAACGTCGAATACCGAAAAAGGAATTGCGAAGACGGAAGTGGCTGTGGTGTTTCTGAATTCTTACGAATCCGGCACGCTATACAGCGGGCTGTTTTTCATACCCTAGCGCTTTGATCACCGAAAGCATTTCTTCGTAGGAGACATAACGACGTCGATTAACCAGTTTGTATTGGTCGATTGCGGCGCCAAGTTCTGCGGCTTCGGCTGACAAGTCTTCAAAAGCATCGGAAAACTGACGTCGCTCGAGACCAGGCGAATCTCGTTGGATCGACGGGTCGCGCCGATCGACGAATTGAGTTTGCAACGGCGTAACTGGCGGCTGAGCTTGATTTTCCATGGACATTGGTCATTCCTTTGAATGAATTAAGTGTGTCGTTTAGTTGAAAGTGAGGAGGGCGACATCACGATTGTCCGTTTGGAGTTTTGCAACCAGGATATCTATTTCCGGCTCGTTGGGAAAAAGTATTTTTGCTCGGTTCAACGTCATTCTCGCCTGGGGCGTCTGCCCAGCCAGAAGCTGAGCTTTTCCCAGTTGTACAAAGACATCCACCGAAGCGTCTGCCTTTTGAGTGGCAACTTGAAGAACATTAATCGCAGATTGGTAATGCTTCAGATTCATCAAAGCGTCGCATTTTGCAATCAACACTTTTTCCGGCTGTTGATCCGCTGGAAAATGGCTAAGCAATTTTTCGACGGTCGCGAGCGCCCGCATCGGTTGATTCATCTTTTGATAAGTTTCGGCAATATGCAGGTGCACTTCTGAGTTTTTTGGCTGATACCCAAGCGCTCTCTGGAAATCTGCTAGTGCATCCGCCCAACTTCCCTTGGCATATTCGGTATTACCCTTAAGAATCCACGCGTCTGGCAAATGCCGATCAGAATTCAAAGCGATCTCCGCCTGGCGGCGAGCCGGAATCCATTGACCATTGGCCAGGTATAATTCCCCCAATCGGACATTATTCATCGGATTGGAATTCCCAGATCTCTGCACGGATTTTTCGAGATACGCAATGGCAGTCGGCAAATCGCCTTTCTGTACCAACGTTTCTGCTAGATGAGCCTGGATCTGAGGGTCTTTCGGATCGTGATCCATTGCCCGTGTAAAACAACTTTGTGCATGGCTGAATCGCCCCTTTTGAAAGGCGTCGAGTCCTCCGTTAGTCCATCGTTTGGCCTGTTGAGCGTTGAATGAATTTGCCTTTTGCCAAGGCGTCAAAGAACTACATCCAAGACTGGTGAGAATCGAGACCATCATGCCAATCGATGCCAGAACGGTCGCGATGCGACGAGGCGTCAGGTACAGGCGCAACCGCTTGGCCAATTCTGGGTTAGAAACACCGACGATAAAAGTTAAAGCCAATAAAATCAATGCTCGTTGATGTCCTTATTGAATTTGGCAGCAAGTGGTTTACGGCGACGGACTGTAACAACGGTCCGTATTCATTACCATATCGGAAGTACTTTCACCTCTAGATTATTCGTTTCAAGTTGAACGCTTGAACAATTGCAAAATCACACATCGTTAAAGGCTAGCGAACCCAATGACAGCAGTCTATGAAAAGCACGGGCTCCGCTTTATGTATCCGGAGAATTGGAAGCTGACGGATGGACAAGAACTCGAATTGCCGTATCAGATAACTGTTGAAACGCCCGATGGAGGCATCTGGTCAGTCAACGTTTTTTCCGCAGACGTGGAAACAGATGAGCTGCTGGATGAAGCGATCGAGGGGTTACAGGAGACTTACGAAGACGTTGAAATATCTGAAGCTGAGGCCGATTTTGAGGGATTCAAATCAAAGGGTGTGGACGCCTATTTTTATTGTCTGGACTTTATGGTGATCGCAAAGATTCGAGTCATTGAGACACCTCAGTACAAACTCGTCTTTCTTTTTCAAGCGGAAAGCCGTGACTTTGATAGCCAACACGATGTTTTTCGCGCCATTGCGACGAGCTTGCTGCAATCAATTTGAAGCTTTTCGTTCATTCATGCCTGTCGACCGGTACGGGCAAACGTGTAAGTCTTACAAAGAGTTTTGAAATGATGGGGTTCTAAATTTGCGGGTTTCAATGATCAGGCCTGGTTGGGATGGCAATTTTCGCTTGTTGGAGAATAAATAAACGATTGGCACGACAACTGCTTTAGTTCTGTTCTGTTCAAGATGTCCAACAAACAGCTTGGGGCGAATGTGAACAGATAGGGAATTCAACCGCAAATCTAAGGTACCTGTCGTCCGAGTGAGACGAATAACCAGCCGCTAATAACCAACTTAGCAACAACCAGTTTTTTGCGGAACAACGCCCGGCTTTTTTGAAGAGGCGAGAAACGAGCGATGAGAGACGAGACCAAGTCGTCAAAGATGCGATCTCAAATTCTTACTTTCACTTATTTTTTCTCGCTTCTCGTTTCTCAACTAACCCTCGTCACCATCACCGTGTCGTGTACACCCTTGAGCAATTCAGTGTCGCAGACGATCACAATTGGGTCACCCGATACAGCGCCCGCATTCGTCTTCGCCCATGTATCGACGAACGAGACGATCTTGTCCGCTTGCATGTCTTCGGAAACCATCACCGGAACAACTCCCCAATACAGACTCATACGTCGGTAGACTTGCGGCGAATCGGTGACGCAGATTGTTGGAATGAAGTCTCGTTGTTTTGATTTCATCAATGCAGCTTCGCCACACGTTGTCGCGATCACAACTATTTTTGCTTCGATACGACGAGCGATTTGAGCCGATCCATATACGACTGCGTCTGAGACTCCCCAACCTGTTGGCTGATCGTGCCCTGTAATTTTGGACGATCGTCCTTGAAACATCTGTTCTGTTTCGATCATGATTTTTTGCATCATCGTCGCGGCTTCGACTGGATATTCACCAATCGCAGTTTCGCCGGAAAGCATGCAAGCGTCGGCTCCATCGAGAATCGCATTCGCCACATCGGACACTTCGGCTCGCGTCGGTCGTTTTGTTTGATGCATGCTCTCGAGCATCTGAGTTGCGACGATCACGGGCTTGCGATGATGAAGACAAGTCCTGATGATTCGTTTTTGAGCAAGCGGCGTTTTTTCGATATCGATCTCTACGCCCAAATCGCCTCGAGCCACCATGATGGCGTCGGCCGCCTGAATGATGGAATCGAGATTATCCAGCGCTTCTCGTTTTTCGATTTTGGCAATCGTGATCGCGTGACTGTTTTGTTTTGTCAACAGATTTTTTAGATCATTAACTTCCCTCGCGTTTCGTACAAAACTGAGACTTACGAAATCGACGCCTTGGCGGACAGCCCAGATGGCATTCTCACGATCGACCTCGCCGAGAGCCGGAATACTCAGATTCGTTCCCGGCAAATTAACGCCCTGCCGAGATCGAATCAGGCCACCGTCGACAATCTTGCAGGTAACGGCGTCGGCTGTTCTGCTGATCGCCTGGAGCCGCGCAATTCCGTCGGCGAGTACAATTTCATCTCCCACCGAAAGTTCGTCGATCAGTGGCAGGTACAAACAAACAAGTTCGTTTGGCTGATCCGTTTCGGTTCCTCGTATGAAAGTGACCTGTTTGCCGGTTTCCAGATTAAGTGGATTACTCCCAAGTTCACCAAGTCGGATTTTGGGCCCTGCCAAATCGACCAGGATTCCTACAGGCGATTGCGTCTGTTCGCTCGCCCACCGAATGTTGCCAATCGCCGCTTCATGATCTGGACGACCACCGTGAGCCATGTTCAACCGGAAGACGTCGACCCCAGCAGAGATTAGCTGCGTCAATTTCTCGCGCGACGAGCTGGCTGGACCGACAGTAGCAACTGTTTTTGTTCGAGTTTTTTGGAGGAAAGATTTTTGATTCAATTCGACTTCCGTGGTCAGAACCAGTTCTGCGGCAGAGTTCATTAAGTCATTTCCAGGTAATCGTACCCGGATTCGGTATGAGTCTAATGATTTCACCAATTCTGTGAAATGTGCTTAACACTTGTCGGTCCAACGACTCCGTAGCGGAAATCCAAGGTAAGCAGTAGATCCGTCACCGTCCGAAATTCTAAATGAAAACCACGCCGATATCGGCTACTTTCGCAATCCGCAGATTTGAGAATTACTTGATTAGGTTTAAAATGGGGCGAATATGCCGATTGGCGGTTGCAAACCAACTCGCCAAGTTATAAACCTTGAATCTGGGCGCATTGGTATTTTCCGTTGGACCACAACTCAACTACAGAGAGACCTCCCATGAAACGAGTGATAACCTATTTGACGTGCATTGCTGTACTATCGTTCACATCTTTTGTCCAAGGTGACGTCATTACCTTCGACAATTTTAATTATCCCGATGGTCCTTTAGTAGGAAACGGCGGATGGGCAAACCACAACGGGGGTCCGGATGACTTGCTTGTCGCTTCGGGACAAGTTGTTGTGCAACATGGAACACCATCCGAGGATGCAAACCTCGCGTTCTCGCCTGTCTCAGGGAATATCTACTATGGACTGGATTTCTCAGTGAGTTCAGCGGGCCAGATTTTAGGAACGGACAACGAGTATTTCGCACACTTCAGAGAGGGTAATAACTTTTCTGCTCGTCTAGATGTTGTCCAGGCACTCAATGGTGGTGACTTTTCGGTAGGCATCGCGTCAGACGAATCTACGGCGGACACAATTTGGGCGACGGACCTTTCGTTCGGAACGACATATCGTGCAGTTGTGCGATACGACCAGGATGCAAACATTGCCGAGCTATGGATTGACGCGGTGACTTCATCGGACACTTCGATTTTGGGCGAAGATCGCGCCGACCCTGGTGATTCGGTTGTCTCGTTTGCTCTCCGCCAATCGGATTCGGATCTTAACGAAACCGTTTTCGTTGACAACCTCGTCATTGGAACTAGTTTTGATGACGTTGTCCGCGCAGTGCCCGAACCCACGACCTTGGGTGTCTTGGCGATGCTTGCTGGCGTTGGATTTATCCGACGGCGAAGGTAGTTGACAATACTCAATAACAACGGCGAGTATTCCTCGCCGTTTTTTTTATGCGCTGGCTTGGGAGGGTTCATTGAAGACCTTGATTGATGGTTACAACCTGATATTTCAGTGTGGTCTGCAAGGTCGAACTGCGGGGTCTCTGGCACTTGAAAGGGCACGAAACCGATTAATCTCGGAGCTGACATCTCGCATGGACGATGAGTTTAGATCCAGCACGACGATCGTATTCGACGCGAAACAACGTCCCCTAAAGGAAGTGGTGGACGAGGAACGAATCAACGGCTTGCATGTGGTCTATGCGATCGACCACGACGAGGCTGATTCGTTAATCGAAGAGCTGATCAGAAAACACTCAACGCCAAAAAAACTGTTGGTCGTCTCGAGTGACCACCGCATCCGTGATGCGGCAAGGCGAAGAAAGGCGACGGCGATCGACAGTGACGTTTGGTTTGACGGGCTGGAAAATCAAGTCAGCCAACGCGATCCGGCCGAATCACCTGCGGACGACAAATCTGGGCTGGGCGACTACAACCCGTTTCCGCCGGGCTATGGACAAGAGTAACATCTGGCGATTTCTTGCGCTGCCGTCGTGCCCCGCGCGTCAATCGCGCATGGAATACGACTGCTCGTGCGTGTCGCACGAACGCATCGCGGTCGTGGCCTTCTGGTTGCTGGGCGAAACCGACGAAAAGACGCCAAACTTAAACCAAACGCGCTCTAACTCGCGAGTATGTGCTGTGGGAAAAACGAACGAAAAAAGCTCGACCTTGCGATCGAGCTTTTAACGTTTTCGTGAGGATTGGGTGACAAGCTAAATGTCCGCGCGACACGCACTAGTCGTCTTTTTCCTTCTTCAACTTCTTCACTTCTTCTCGAAGTTTCTTGATCTCGGCACGAAGAGCGTCAAGCTCGCTTTCTTTAGACTTTACCGATTCACGTTTTTTCTTCGCGTCGCGAATCAACGATTCCTTTGCGGCTCGTTCGGCTCTTGCCTGTTTTGCAACTGCTTTTGCTTTTGATCGTAACGCCTCGTTAAACTTATCTAGAGCTTCAGATTCTTTACCCTTGGTTTTCCCACGGCTCGTTTGAACTTTTTTTTCCGCTTCCAATGCTTTCTTGTAGGAATCCTTTGCTTTGGCTTTCATTTCAGCGGCGCGGCGAGTCGTCGCGTCCTTGATCATCTCCGTCGCTTTTCGAATCTTGTCGCGCTGTTCATCAGTCAAGTCAGTGTTCTCAAGCAGTTCCGTTAGCTTGCCAAGTTTTTTCTCGGCATCGCCGTCAAGCCGCTTGAGTTTCACATCCAGGCCTTTTCTCATCTTCTCGAGGGCACCTTTGAAATCATCGCTGCTTCGCGCGAGACGTTCAGAATCGACGCCTTCCTCGGCCATCCCTTCCATGCCTTTGAGCGATTGTTCAAGCGAATCCTGAAACAAATCTTGCAGATCGTTCAGGCTCTCCCAAGGTGCGTTCTTAAGTTCGCCGACACCCTCTTTCATCAAACCTTCGATCATCGGACCAAGCGGCATTTCGCTGAGCATCTCCAAATTGCGTTCGATCAATTCGCCCATTTCGTCCGGGTCAAATTCGCCTGATTCGAGCTTGCTGCCCCAAGCTTCCCATTTCCTGGAATAACTCTCGGCCCATTCTTCCCAGACGCTTTCTTGTTGTTCGGCCCAGCTTTCCATTTTCTTCTCGAACCCCTCAGCCCATTCTTCCCATTGGCCAGAATACTTCTCTGCCCATGCTTCGAGTTCTTCGCTGTGCTCTTCAGCCCAGGCTTCGATTTGTTCGCCGATTTGTTCCGCGGCATCTTCGAGCTCTTCGGCCAATTGTTCGATTTGTTCGGTATCGAATTCGATTTCGATTTCTTCCTGAGCCGTCGCTGTCCCACAAAATAGAAGACTGGCGATCGCCAGCGACATTCCCATCATCAATCTCTTCATCGTAATTTTTCCTGTGTTAAAAAAGGTTGTCTTGATTAGTTTCTGTTTCACCAAATTGTTTTACTTTTTCGATCAAACGATCGAGCGTTTCTTCAACGCGCTTTTTCTCCTCCAATGAATTGTCTTCCGAGTCAGATTCGCCATTGAGACTGCCCAACTCCAACTTCAAGGCCCGTAGTTCGAATTCCAGTGTTTTCAGCATTTGAGCCTGGCTTTCACTTTGCTCGTCATTGATCATTTCAAGCTCGGCGAGCGGCATAGCTATTTGTTCAGCGGTTACCGTTGGGCCCGATGGCAACGCGATAATAATGAAGCCGATCAAAACCGAAGCTGCCACGGCCAGAGGAATCCACCGCATCAGAGATTTTCCAATCTTGTTGTGCCACTCAACTAGCCGTTTTTCGACTGGCTTTACTGGGAAAAAAGCTGTTTCATCCGGAGCGGCGGCGGAATAAACCAACTCGTTGATCTCACCAAAAACCTGCATTCGCTGGCGACAAATGGTGCACATTTCCAAATGTTGGTCGAGCTGCTTCGAAACCTCCAACTCAAGTTCGCCGTCAACCTTGGCGCTGATCAATCGCCCAAATCGTTCACAAGATGACTGGTTGAAATGATTTGTCATTAGCCCACCGTGATACCGGCTTTTTCTAATTCAGTTTCCAAATGCCGCCTTGCCCGATAAATCCAGGTTCGAACCTGGGCATGTGTCACGTCCAGCACTTCCGCAATTTCTGCATAGGACAACTGACCATTGATTTTCAGTTTCAAAGCATCCGCCCATTGGTCAGGCATCTGCTCCATCGCAACGACCACCTTCGCTTCCAGCTGTTGTGTATGGTCGGAGTCCGACTTTGCTTCCGGCTCCATGGAAGCGTTCAAGGCAACTTGTCGTTGACGTCGATTTTTCCTAATGACGTCAATACACAGGTTGCGAATCGTCGCAAAAAACAATGGGGAAAAATGCTGTAACCGCGATTCGAATTCTTCCGCCTTCCAATCCGCTGATTTGGCCAACAATCGACAAAACGCCTCTTGTGTAACCTCTTCCGCATCACTGAAGTGTCTCAACATCGAAAAAGCGTACCGAGTACCCTGCGGCGCATAGCGGCGATACAGCCCTTCCAGGAGAGTCGACGCATCGGTATCGCATGGTAGGTGTAACGCCGGTTCGTTCGTCATTCGCCGTTCACTGTTTTCGGGCAAACGCCCACTGTCGATCTGCTTCTACAAGTAACAACGAAATTATTCGCAATCGTCGCAGAGTAATTCCAAAGAAAATGCGACTTCAGGGTTTTTCCGCCACATCCTCGCAAAACTCGCCATTATCTGTGGCAATACTTCATGCGATGAACCAGGCCATTTTCCGCCAAAATTTTTCACGAGTTTTCACCAACCGATCCAAAAACCGCAAACGATGTTACTGAGCGAAGTTCTCTCACTCGACAGGTGGTTTTTTGGCTTGTTTCTCGACAAACTTACGCAAAGCAGCTCGATTTGCTTTCCGTT
>JAHEJI010000239.1 GCA_024638965.1 Planctomycetaceae bacterium | reverse complement strand
TGCTGTAAATCCCGTAATCATAGGGTGGCACTTCGTCCCCCAACCCAATCCGCGTCGCCTGCAAGCGCAACACGTGCTCAAAATACACGAACGGATACTTGGTATCGGGTCGATGATTGCGAGCCCACCGCCAGCTGGAAACGACTAGTTTTGCTGGAATCTGGTCCGACTGAATCCGATCGACGACTTGATCAACAAATTCTTTTTCTTCGTCTAGCCGAGTTTTCAGAATTGCGTTGAGCTTTTTCTTGTATTCAACGACTTGAGCATCCGTAAATTTCTCTGTCTGAAAATTCCGGCCTGTCCTGATTTTTTGACCCGCGATTTGACCAACTGCGACTTGACTGACAAGAACCAGGCCGACAAGGATTGCGATTCCACTGGTGAACCATTCGCTTCGCGTCATGATCTCTCCAAATCCGTCTAATCGAAAAAAATTTGTTCGAATCGCTAGGCTTTTAGAGATTTTGACGACTGGCGACAAGCCTGATTTGCTTGCGTGAACCTGGCATTCCCCCTGTCTTTACATTCGTGTTGAATTGACAGGCTAGATGCGCGAGTTGATTGCCGCGATTCAGGAAAACACTAGCTCTTTTGCAAAAATAAAGATCGCCATCGCCAGGACCAGCCAGGCGAAACCTTGCCGAAGTTTCTTGACGGATATCCGCCGTGAGAGGGATGTGCCAATCAATACCCCGATGATCATCACGACTGCGAAAACGGCAAGAAACCCCCACTCAATCTTGTCGCCGATTCTGAAAACGTCTCCCAAAAAACCCAGGGTTGATTTGCCGGCCATGATCGCCAGCGACGTACCAATCACCGTCCTCATTGGCGAGCCGATGGCGACAACCAACAGTGGCACGACCATGACACCACCGCCGGCACCGATGAATGCCGACAACACACCGATAAAAAATCCTGCGGAAGTCAAGATAACGTAGTAAGTTGTTGGACTTTCTGTTCTGAAATCCGGACGCGGTTTCAAGTTCTTTCCGATCCACCCCATCATCGACGCAAACGACGCAAGTAGAACGGTCGCGAACACGACCAATACCAACATTTGCTTGGTCACCTGCAATCCACCAAGTTGAAACAAGACCAACGGAATGCTGGTTTCGTTGCCTGCCGAATCGACTTCGAAATCCGGAATGAGATGTGTTAGCCAGCCGCGAACCAGTAAGGTCCCTATCAGAATCGGAATGCCAAGTGTCAACGCCATCCGGAAATCTACTTCTTGTTGTCTAATCCTGGGCAAGACGCCAATCAACGCGGTGGAGCCGATGAGTATTAGCGTGTACGCAGTCGCCAACGTCGATTCGCAATCCAGCAGATAAATCAAGGCTGGCAGCAGCATAAAGCCGCCTCCCACGATCAAGCCCATGGTGACACCGACGAGCAAACCGATCAGGTAGCCAATAATTTCAAACAGTTCCATTGTTTCAACAAGCAAGCTAGGACGGCGGCAGGATGTTCTGAAAGTGGGGCGGGATAGATAGCGGATTGTCGCACAAAATGTTGAACAATACGCCAACCCTGAGTCTTCAGTTTTCAGTTTTTCAAAGCTTTAGTTTATCGACGGATCACTTGGCAACGATTTAAAACCGAAATGAGGAAACATAATTTCGTGGCCAACTTCGGCGCAAACCTTTTTCCAAAGTTCGTCGGGAGATTCAAACACGTGCTCATACTGTGCCTTCATCGTCAACCAGCCTCCTCGCTCGATTTCAGACTCGAGTTGTTGTGGTGCCCAGCCAGCATATCCACTGTAAACCCTGAATTCGTGTGTCTCTTGCATCACAAGCTGATTAAGATTTTCCCGGCTGAGCGACATGAATAGCCCGGGCAGAATCTGGACTTCTCCCATCGCCATGCTGGGATGTAACGCAATCAATGGACCTTCCACCGGTCCGCCCACGTTAACCGTTTGATCCGAATTACAAGTCTCGGCCGATATTTCGTCCCACACCTTGGCGACGCTGATATTCGATGGCCGATTCAGAATTACGCCCGAAGCGCCCTCTTCGGAATGTTGTAGTAATAGCGCGACGGAACGAAAAAAATTCGAATCTGGCAATTCTGGGATCGCAATCAGCAGGTGCCCGACCAGACTCTCCATGGTTGATTCCTGAAAGGATGATTAAAGAACAAAAGATAAATCACGATGATTGATTATAGTAACCTCGATCCTCGGCGGGATTAATAATCATCCAGATTAAGCCTGTTCCGGGTGGCCGGTTTACGCTAAGATACGGAGCTCTGATTTTGCCTATAAAAGTGGCAACCCTGAATAAATGAGAATCCAATGAAATCTGACATTCATCCGCAATATCGCGAAGTTGTCTTTAAGGACAAACAGGCCAATTTCGGTATTTTGACTCGTTCGACGATTAAAACGAACGAAACGATCAAATGGGAAGACGGCAACGAGTATCCCGTCTACTACGTTGATATCTCGAGCGCTTCGCATCCTTTTTACACTGGCAAGCAGCAGTTCGTCGATACCATGGGTCGCGTCGAAAAATTCCGCAAGAAGTTCGGTGGCGAGTACCAGTCGACTCAGAAAAAGGTGAAGAAGAAGGTCACGAAAAAGTAGTATGCTCACTTGTGGCTTATCAGACACACATTGGCTCGCGCATGGGGTGGTTGAGGCGTTACAATATTACGCGATAAACTCGGCGGTGCCGGCTCCCTTGCATGCTTCATCATCAACTGTGCCGAATTAGCAGCCCGTTTTCATGAGAACCGGGAGGCATTGGCCAAATGATTTTGTGTTTCCGCCCCAACGGGGCAGCACGATGTCTGCCCAAGCCAACGGCCTGGGTTTCGTTCACGATCACAACGTTTAAGCCCAAAGTGTCTGTCGGTCCTAGAAGCGATTTAGAGCCGCCCCTTCGGGGTTTTTGATCATTTTGTAAACATTTCCCAGGGCGTTGCCTTGGGCTGGCAAAGAGTCGACCCTTTCCGGCCTGAAAACCATTGTGCGTATCACTTACCGATGGCCTAAAGTTTAGAGCTGGACGCGGGTAGCGAGATGGCGAGGTATTAGTTGGCCGACATCCGACAGCTTCGCCGCGCGTGCCCTACATGATTCAGATATTTCAATTATCATGAATTCAGAATCAATTTCCAAAAGTCGAACAACAACCTCTTTCATCCCCCACCTAGGCAAGTCAGGTATCAACGAATGGCCTCAAATAGCAAGCCCGCCTCAAAAAAAACCGCAAAAAAAAACAAGGGTAAAAATCAGTCTGGCAAAACTCGCAGTCGCCTTACGGCCAAAGGCGATGTTTCTTCTGCGAAGACTGTCAGTGGATTGGGAAGGTATGTCGTCAACGAGTCCATTGATGCTGCCCAGGACGCTAAAATCACTGCTGTCCAAGACATCATCGGATCCTCACCACCTTATGACGTGCAGACTTTAGCGCAAGTTTTGCACGCGATCATGGATGGAACTTCCACCGACGACGCCGAAATCCTACGCAATGCGTTATTGCGCCAACCGTATGAGCCAAAGCACTCGGGGCCCGCACCTGATGACAGGTTGGACGCAGGCTGGCGCGAAGGCGGCTATCCCTACAAGAACTTGATGACGCGCAAAAACTATGAAAAGGAAAAGTACAAATTACAGGTAGAACTTCTGAAACTGCAATCATGGGTCAGGCAAAGCGGCGAAAAATTAGTCATCTTGTTTGAAGGCCGCGATGCGGCAGGAAAAGGGGGAACGATCAAGCGATTTATGGAACATTTGAATCCTCGTGGTGCCCGGGTGGTTGCGCTTGAAAAACCCAATGAAGTGGAAAGGGGCCAATGGTATTTTCAGCGCTATGCCGAACATTTGCCGACTGCTGGCGAAATCGTTTTGTTCGACCGTTCCTGGTACAACCGTGCCGGCGTGGAGCGAGTGATGGAGTTTTGCTCGAATGAGGAATACAACGAGTTCATGAATCAAGCTCCCGATTTTGAACGCAGCCTGATCCGCAGTGGAATTCATCTGATCAAATTCTGGTTTTCGGTGAGCAAGAACGAACAACAGCGAAGATTTGACGAACGGAAGATTCACCCGCTCAAGCAATGGAAACTATCGCCCGTCGACCTGGCTTCGTTACACAAATGGAAAGAATATACCAAGGCCAAAGAAGCGATGTTCCACTTCACAGATTTTCCCGAGTCACCATGGATCGTTGTCAAATCCGATTGTAAGAAAAGGGCTCGGTTGAATTCCATGCGATACGTTTTGCACCGGATGCCCTACAATGACAAGGACGAAAAAAAGATTGGACCGGTTGATCCGCTCCTCGTTGGCCGGGCCAGTACGGTGTACGAAACGATTTAAGCCGATTCGCCGCGATGCGGTTTGAAAACCGTTGTTCTCGGATTGGCGTGGGCGGCAAACATCTCGCAGGCTTCGTCGTACAACTGTTGCTGGCTTCGAGATTGCGGCTGCCCTGTGGCCCGTTTTACTCGTTCATAGCTTCCGTTGGACAGCAATTCTCGCGCCTTGACATTGTCTTCGAAAGAAGACTCCAGGATTTGAATGAGCCGCGATTTGCAGTCCTTCGCTTCCACAGGTACCATCAATTCAACTCGACTATTGAGGTTTCGGCCCATCCAGTCAGCACTGGAAATGAACAACCGATGATCGCCATCATGTCGGAAATTCATGATGCGAGCGTGTTCCAGCAGGCGGTCGATGACGCTGATGACCGTGATGTTTTCGCTCAATCCCGGAACGCCCGGGCGCAAGCAACAAATACCACGAACGTTGAGTCGAATTTTGACCCCGTGCTGCGACGCCTCGTACAGTGCATCGATGACTCCCTTGTCAGAGAGTGAGTTCAGTTTCGCGGTAATCTCTGCTGCATTGCCAGATTTGGCGTTATTCGTCTCGACGCGGATCAGATCGACGATGGATTCTCGCAAATTAATGGGAGCCGCCGCGATTCGGTCAAATGGCTGCGGCACCGATAAACCGGTAATTGCATTGAACAAGTGAACCGTATCCATTCCGATCTTTTCATCGCAAGTAAAGTAACTGACGTCGCAGTAAAGCTTGGCAGTCGACTCGTTGTAGTTCCCAGTCGCCACATGGACGTAGCGACGAATGCCCGCCGGCTCCCGACGGACGACAATACAAAGCTTGGCGTGCGTCTTGAGTCCTTTGACTCCGTAAATCACGTCTACACCGGCAAGTTCCATTTGCCGGGCCCATTGAATGTTGCGAGCCTCATCAAATCGGGCTTTTAGTTCAACCACCACCGTCACGTGCTTTCCGTTTTCCGCTGCCTTGATCAGGGCTTTGGCAATCTCACTGTCGCGACTGGTTCGGTACAACGTCTGCTTGATAGCAATGACATTGGCATCCTCGGCAGCGAAACGGATGAACCTGACAACCGGATCGAAACTCTGATACGGATGGTAAAGCATCCGGTCTTTTTCAGCGATAATTTCAAACGGATCCTGACCCGGGGGAAAGTCAGGTGACGGTTGAGGGGGCCAGGGTGTGTCTTTGAGCGTTTTGAATCCGGGCAGCATTGCCAAGTCAAAAAAAGCTGAGTAATCCAGTGGACCCTCGGCGGTGTAGATTGTTTCGTCAGGCGCTCCAATCGTTTCCTGTAAAAAGGAACGCATCGGTTCGCTGGTTGCTTCCGAGAACTCAAGCCGCACACAACCAAGTTTGGCCCGTTCCTCCAACATGCGTTGCATCCCCGACAACAAATCCGCTACGGCATCTTCGTCGAGAGTCATATCGGCATTACGCGTTATCCGAAAGGGTGACCAATCCAGCACGGCCTGTCCGCCAAAGATTGCCGGCAAGAACATGCCGATCACGTCTTCTAAAAACATATAGCTATATCGGGCGGTGGAAGACACAGTCACAAACCGACGCAATTTCTTTCCTAGCGGGATGATAACAAAACGATCTTCCGCTTCGCCCGTTGATTCGTCGCCCATCTTCGGCAGTTGGCGTTGCGGATCGTTTTTCAGGCGAACGCAGATACAGAGTCGTGTTCCAGCAAGCATTGGAAAATCAACCGAACGACTGATCGCCATCGGCGCGATTGCCGAGAGAATTTCTTGCTTGAAATACGCTTCCAACTGACTGGTCTGTTTATCGTTGAGGTCCTCTGGCCGGATGCGAACGATTCCCTTTCCCGCGAGCGTCTGTTCCAGCTCTTGAAAGCATTCATATTGAGTCCGGTAAAACTCAAGGACCGCCTTACGTATTTGGACCAGTTGCTCTCCAGCGGTCATCTCGACGATGTCCGTCGTATTCGGTGAAGATCGCGAGACTACCGTGAGGCTTCCAACACGTACCATAAAAAACTCATCAAGGTTGCTTCCCGTGATCGCCAGGAATTTAAGTCGTTCCAGGGGTGGGTTGGTTGCGCATTGAGCTTCTTCCAGCACACGCAAATTAAAATTCAACCAGCTCAGCTCTCGATTGATGTAATTCGGTTTATTCATGACTCAGAACATTAATCCAATTTTGTCTGCAGGATGGTTTCGGCACCAAAAATACTTTCGAAAAAACCGCGAACCTGTTTCAATTTCAGTTGTTCCATCGAAACGTCGGCGGAAGATCGTGCTTTGATCACAACCCGTTTGCCGTCATTTGTCAGCTGGCAATCAATCTCGGAGATTCGCTGCGAGCGTGACGCGTCCAGCGCGATGGCCAGGCGCAACAACGCTGCCAGCTTGGAGACAGATACTCGTTCCTCGCGATTGAGCTGTGAATAACCATCATGATCTGGCTGGGGCGTTGCCCGCCGATGATAACGGGCAACCAGCGCGACCAATTCCATGTCCCGGGCTCCGACGCCAAACAACTCTGAATTGCGAATCAGATACAGGGTGTGCTTGTGATTGGAACGTGTCCCGACAAACATACCTATTTCATGCAGCAATGCGGCCAATTCGAGAATGCCTCGGTAACGATCATCCATCCGATGCAATGGCTTGAGTTGATCAAACAGTGTACAGGCCAGTTTGGCCACATGTTCCGCACGTTTTTGCGGGTAATGAAACTTGCGCCCCAGCTGCTTGGCACTTTGAATGATCTGATTCTGAATGGCCTCCGACCAGCGACGGCCCGCGGCCATTTCCTGCAACAACGCATCGCGGAGATTCACATTCGCCACGAGAAACCGTTTGGCGTTCATCGATTTTGCAATCAACACGTGAGTCAACAACCCGGGACCGAACGATTCCGCGTCGGGTTGGCTGAAATGATAACGCGCGACAATCCTGTTCGGGGACAGCAACAGGCTTTGAGTCACAAACGAATCGAGATCATCGAGATCAACTTCAACCAGATATTCGTCGAGTTGGTGGTGTTTGATTTCCTGGGCAGCAAAGCGGATGTCACTGCCCATGGCGACATAACAATCTGCCGGTTGGCTGACTTCCTCGCTGAGTTGGTCAATGGATTGAAGGATTTTGGCCTCCATGATTTCGCGCGACCTGTTGATCGGCAAGTCCAGCGCTTCGAGTGTTTTTCGCAGTCGTAACGCGCCCAATCGAAACGTTTGCGAATAGATCACATCGGAGGCTTTCAACACCAATAACTCAGTCGTGCCGCCGCCCACTTCGCAGGCAACGGTTTGTCCGGAAAAAAGCTGTGGTTGCGTCGTAATGAACGGCTGAATACCAAGAAACGTGACCCGATGCAGTTCAGCCGCATCGAATGGCTCAATTTCAAAGCCTGTGGCGATGTAGATCCGATCCTGCATGGCCAGGCTATTGCGGGCCTCTTTGATTCCACTGGTGGCAATCACCCGGATCTGATCTTTTCCCGTAACGCCGTACTCGTCGAGCTTGCTGCGATAGAGCCTCAGTACATGCACGCAATCTTCGATCGTCTGCCTCTCAATTTGCCCTGAAATAAACGTATCTTTGCCCAAGCTGACGGCCTGAGCAAACTCTTCCAATTTGCGGATTGATCCGTCGTCTTGAATTTCGGCAACCTGCATACGCAACGACGTCGAACCAATATCGATAACCGCAACGGTACGGGGTGGATTACGCTGTTGCGTGCGTCCGATTTTGGGGGGGTTGGCTG
>JAHEJI010000238.1 GCA_024638965.1 Planctomycetaceae bacterium | reverse complement strand
TTCTTATTCTTGGTGGTCTCGTTGACCATTATCATCCTGGCAATTATTGCCATTCCGAATGTGGTTCCAGCTTATGCTGATGAATCGCAGGCAGAAGAAGTCGCGTTACGACCGATTGGCGAAATGCGCCGGGATGTCAAAGCATTTATGAAAAACTCAAAATCCAAAGACGATTTGAATCTTCAAGTTGGCGGGATTGTTGACCTTTGCTACATGCACCAGGAAATTGTGGCCGATCCCCGGTTTTCATCGAACCGACAACTGCAGAGCATTCGCGCGGTCGCGGCAGACAGATTGAAAAAGTACTTGAAGACGATCAAAATCGAAAAAGCCCGAAAAGCTCGTCAAATTAAGAAAGCAAAAGCCGAAGAGAATAACAGACTGCTTGCGGGCGAGTCAGTCCCCAAACCTGCGACCAACGACGCAGGTGAGTTAGCAGCCAATCGACTTGGCTCGTCAGGTAAACCGTCAACGTCAGATTCTCAAAGCCCGTTTGAAATATCCGATTCGGAAGCGATAGATGAATCGATGTATAGCTCAATGAGTTCGATGGGTAATTTGACAGGTGGCCCGTCGCAGATGTTTGGTTACCTTTCCGGAAACTACGCGCCACCATGGGACCACGGCGAGGAACTTGTCAACTTGATCGAGAACACAATCAATCCGGAATTCTGGCAAAGAAACGGAGGCAGCGGGATCATCTATTACTACCGCCCTTCAAGGATCATCGTCGTTGGGGCGACATCCCAGATTCAGGACGACCTGACGAACATGCTTCGCAACCTGCGAAGACTCAGTCGCTAGGATTAGTCAAGTTCAATCGATAGAATCCATACCAGGCGAGAAAACGATGTCGTCTATTTTTGGGCTTGGGGCTCGACCCAAAGGACTTCATAGCGACCGTTTGAGTCGGCAGCAGCACGGGCCATGCCTTGTGTGTTAAATGCCATGTAAATATTTCCATCGCGATCGACGCCAATAATTCCGCCATCGCCCGGATTGAGTCGGTTTTGCAAATTGTCGTCGATCGCAGCTTTCATCGAGACGTTACGGTATTTCATCTGGGCGGCGACGTCAAAAGCGACGACGTTACGAATATATTGTTCACCCATGCCGGTTCCAGAAATCGCGCATGTCTCGTTATCGGCGAAGGTTCCCGCACCGATAATTGGACTATCGCCGATACGCCCAAATTTTTTGTTGGTCAAGCCGCCGGTTGACGTGGCCGCGGCCAGATTTCCGTTGGAATCCAGCGCCACACATCCCACCGTTCCCATGTAGGATCCGGTGTCAAGATCTACCAGTTCCAATGCCTCATCCCCTTTGGTTTCCAGTGAACTGCGATCACCCACTTTGGCACGCGCACGCTGCCATGCCTTTAATGTTGCTTCGGTATCAAAATAATTTGGCTCAACCATAATCAAGCCTTTGTTCGACGCAAACATTTCAGCTCCGCGACCAGACAAGAGGACGTGTTCGGTGTCTGTCATAACCAATCGAGCCAGCGAGATCGGGTTTTTGACGCGGGAAATTCCTGCGACTGCGCCGCAAGCCTTGGTACTTCCATCCATGATTGAGGCGTCCAACTCGTGACTGCCGACCGCATTAAAAACAGCACCAACGCCCGAGTTGAACTGGGGATCGTCTTCGAGGAACAAGACAACTTTCTCGGTTGCGTCCAGAGAGGTTCCGCCGGCCCTGAGAATATCTGTGCCAATTTTCAGCGCGGTTTTCATCGATGCGGCGCGTCGTGCATTTGCTTCTTTGGAAAAACGAGTGGGTGATGAACCGGCACCGCCATGGATCGCAATTGCGTATTTCATTTTTGGCTTCTTGTCGACGGATGCAGATTCCGTTGAGTCCTGAAAAGCGAGACAGTTTGTGGCAGAGATGGCGAACGACAAAAACAATAAGGGAAATATCTTCATTGGTCTCTCGCGTGAAAAAGCGGTTGCTGTGGCAAATGCCAGTAAAGTTGATTCTTAATTCGTGAGCGGCAAGGCGCTAGCCGCCGGTTTCGTACCGGGAAACGTCAGTTTCCATTACCGGTGGCTGGCGCCATTCCGGCAAAAACATGTTGGTCCATGACGTCAGTCTCCGGGGGATCCGAAGGCGTAAAGACTCTTTTTGGTACGCACGTAAACGCGTCCGTTTGCAACCGCCGGCGACGCAAAAATCGATTCACCCAGCTCAACTTCCGAGAGCACGTTGGGTTCACGTCCTGCCGCCAGGACGGTCAACGCGCCTTCGCGGCCAGTAATAAATATCTTTCCATCCACGGCGACAGGTGTCGAACGGTGACGGTCGGCTAACATCCGTTTTTGATAAACTTGCTTTCCAGTTTTCGCGTCGAGTACCAACATGACTCCGTTTTCCCTGGCCAAATAGACCAATCCATCATAAATCACGGGAGTCGCAACGTCAGGTGTTCCACGGTCAAGTCGCCATTGGCGGGTTTCCTTAATTTCGGAAACGTCACCCTTCAGCTGGTCATCTACTTTGATTCCCAACACCGGTCCGTTTTTCGCGGACGGACACACGATAAAGCCTGCGCCGCAAACGGGCGAGGAAACAAACCGGAGGAACATGTTGTATCCGTCCCCCTTTGGATTCAAATCGCCGCAACGCCAGAGCTCGGCACCGTCTTTCAGCGAATGTGCGATCAAGTAATCACCGCCGTGCGTCAGCAGAAAATCCTGATTGTCGTCGCGATAGACAACTGGCGACGTGTAAGCATGTCGATTTTCAAACACACCATCGGTCTTTCGCTCGGTTTTCCAGATTTCTTTGCCGGTCTTGGCGTCCAAAGCAATGACCCAACCAGTGCTGGTTTCGGTTGACCCTCGCTTCATTTCTCCATGAATCAACTGAAAATACAGCACACCCTTATCGAGAACCGGTGTCGACGTCATACCGAATTGGATGTGAAATGCGCCGTACTCCATTTGCAGGTGCTTTTTCCAAATCAGGTTACCGTTCATGTCAAAGCAGTAGACAATTCCGTCGGTCATCATCGCCCATACGTGTTCGCCATCGGTGCAGGGCGACGGGCTGGCCGAATTTCCACCGTCGCGGCTGTTCTTGTTTTCGCCGTCGAGTTGTCGCTTCCATTTAAGTTTTCCATCCGTGGATACGCACATCAGCGCCAGCTTGTCCCCGTTGGAACCATTTCCGTCGACCGATGTCAGGAAAATATTGTCTTCCCAAACAACCGGGCTGGCTCCTCCTGGACCAGGCATCTCGAATTTCCATAATTGCGTGCTTTTGACACTCAAATCGGAAGGAACTCCCGCTTCTGAACTGACGCTGGTGAAATCGGCTCCCCGCCATTGGGGCCAATTATCTGCCCGACAGAAATTAACGGCCGGAAAAACGACCGGAAACGCGATTGCAAACAGTAGTTTTTGACAGACGATTCTGGTCATTGAGGTTATCTTCGAAATAGGGGTTTGCAGGCAACTTGTAGAGGATTCTCTCCCCGCCAGTTTAACAGAAAATGAGGGCGATTGCCGTGTGCTGAAATTGCAATTAAATGGTCGAACGCATAGGCTTTTACTATCACATGTCAATTAAGTTTCCAATGAAAAGATCCATCGGCTCGATTCCACAGCTTTACCGCAATGTCCGACGCTGGACTGAAATCGTGTCCGTACTCAGCAAATACGGACTTGCCGACTGGATGAGCCGATTTAACATCGCGTTTATTAACGAGCGGCTCAAGGCACCGGATGGAGAAGTGCTCGCCCAACTCACACAAGCCGCCCGTATTCGGCTGGCATTTACCGAGTTGGGGCCGACTTTCATAAAATTCGGACAGCTGTTGAGTACGCGTCCGGATTTGATTGGCCCCGACATTGCCGATGAACTTTCGAAACTTCAATCGGACACGCCACAGGATTCGTTTGAGATTGTCAAAAATGTAATCGAAAGCGAACACGGTCGGCCGCTGGAAGAGATGTTTTGTTCCTTCGAAGAGTTACCAATTGCATCGGCGTCCATCGGGCAGGTGCATGCCGCCAGGTTGGCGGAAGAATATCGAGAATTGCACAACGGTGATTCTGTGCAATGGACGACTGGCAATGGTGTCCTTGACGATGGCCAGATCTGTGACCACGAAACCAATGTCGTAGTGAAGGTTCGACACGCCGGCATTGAGAGAATCATCGAAACCGACCTCGATATTCTCTCCGGTATCGCCGCAATGGCGGAACGACTGGAAGACTTCAAAAATTATCAGCCGACATTGGTCGTCGCCGAGATTTCTCGCACGATGCGACGGGAGTTGGACCTCGAGCGGGAACAGCGAAACCTGCTTCAATTTCGCACGATGTTCAAGAACGACAAGACCGTGGCCATCCCGTTTCCCGTGACTCAGCTCTGTTCGCCGCGAATGATCACGATGCAACGGATCGAGGGGACGAAGCTTGGCGATATGAAACGCTCACTTCATCACGCGGATGCTGATTTGGATGCCTTGGCACGCAAAGGCGCCAATCTCTACCTGAAAATGATTTTTCAATACGGCTTTTACCACGCCGATCCACATCCGGGAAATATTCTGATCACCGATGAAGGCAAGATTGCCTTGATCGACTTTGGAATGGTTGGCCGAATAAGCGAGCGATTGCGCGAAGATATCGAGGCATTGCTCGTCGCGATTGTTAATCAGGATGTCGCAATGCTCACGGCTCTGATCAAACGAATCGGCAAATGCCCCATGGACCTGAACGAAGCTGCGTTTTCCAACGACGTCGCTGACTTTGTCGGTCACTATTCCACGCAGGTGATGTCGCAGTTTGATATGAGCGGTGCCTTAAGGGATTTTGTGGCGATCGTTCGCCGTTTTAACATCACACTCCCTAGCGAGGCATCGTTGTTGATCAAGGTGCTGATTACGCTGGAAGGCACCAGCCGATTGTTGAGTCCCAACTTCAGCTTGATGGAAATCATGAAGCCCTTTCAGCGCATGCTGGTGCTCAAACGCATGTCGCCGGCGCGTCAGATGCGAAAAATGCGAAGATTCTACCTCCAGGTGGAACAGCTCGCCGACGCTCTGCCGGGACGACTTTCCAACATCCTGGAACAAATCCAAACGGGGAGATTTGATGTCCACCTGGACCATCGAAAGCTGGGACCGTCAGTCAACAGAATGGTGATGGGGTTGATGACCAGTGCGCTATTTTTGGGATCGTCGTTGATGCTCAGCTACAAGGTGCCGCCGTTGATGTTTCCGGAAGAGGGGCTGATGCGAATTCACGACCTGTCGATGTTAGGCGTGATGGGGTGCTTTGTAAGCATCATGATGGGGCTGCGATTGATGTGGGCCATTCGCAAGTCGGGCAATCTTGACCAACCTGATTAGCGACAGTTGCCATTTGCCCAGCCAAGCTGTTGAGAATCGAGCGGAGCCCGCTTGTTGTTATGCGGCCTCGTTGAGACGTTTGTCGCTTGAATCGACGGCATTGTCGGATCCTTGGTTGATTGTCTCGATTTGAGCATGACGCTCATGTTCTGCTCGGCGATCTTGACTGATCTCGCCAATTAGTTGCTCGATCCGCTCATTAAGGCGGTCAAGTTGATTGAGTACATCGTCTTGTCGATCCAGCAACTCGGCGATGAATTGGTACTGACTCTCATTAGGCAAAACCGAACGCGACATGGTCTTCCGTGACGAAGGAGACATAGGGCATGAACTTTACGAACATCGGCAGAAAACGGGGCAAAAATGTAAGATGGGCCGATTTTCCGGTTAATGCACATGGGCAACTTGGGAAAAGCTTGCAAGTCAAACACGATCTTCAGGAATCACCAACAAATTGGCCATTGTTAGCCTCCCGCACTGGAAAAAAAGCTGGCAAAAGGCTAGAATTGCGAAATCGTGCTCGGATCGCCCTCATAAACCGCCGATCAAAATGCGCGCAGGGCAAGTTTAAACACTCATCAGAAAGGAAGAATTGTGAATTTGACAAATCGTTTGGAGGGGCAATGGTAAAGCTATTGGTGCGTGACAAAGAGTCAATCCAGGAGGCAGTCAGAAGATTCCGAAAACTGGTGGAACGAAGCGGAATCAAGAAAGAAATGCGACGTCGCGAGTATTACGAAAAACCGAGCGAGACGAAACGCCGGGCGCGACTCAGGGCCGAGCGCCGATCCAAACGGACGAGAATGCTCAACAAACGCTAATCGCCAAGTAAAATTGCGTTCAAATCACGATTCAGACAATCGACACAAACAAGGGAATTGCCGATGGCAATTCCTTTTTTATTCGAGTCAAATTGTTTTGCCACCGTTACGGCTCGAAATGGCCGACGCCTGATTATTGGGTGGTCGAGTACGGATGGACGATAACCGGCCTCGAACGAAACTTGGGCCGTGGTGGCCTGGCACTTGTTTCTGGAGCGTGCGCTGGCGCGTGGGGGGCAGTTGCTGGTTGGACAGTTCGATCGGTTGGTATCACGTTTGGATTTCGGTCGAAGTGGTGATATAGCACCGCGGCTTGTCGTTCGGTGAGCAAGCCGCATTCGGATACGAGCGTCCGCATGGGAGTGCAACTTTCCAGCTGATATTGAGCCAGTTGTGCCGCATCGGCTTCGTCGAGCACGTCCATTTCCAGGGCTATCTGTTGGAATGTTTTCGATGGCGCGGTTTCCAATTCATCAAGAATCATTGCAACTTGCCTGATCGTGAGCAAGTTCTTTCTGATCGCGAGATTTGCCAGCGAAACCATTGTGTCCTGTTGGATCTTGACGAGTCCACAAAACTGTTCAGGGGTGATGATTCGCTGTTCGACCAGGTATATCCCAAATTTCAGACTCATTTAATCATCCCATCCATCGGAAGTCACATCCACGATGTCGTCAACGACACCTGCCACTCTGTTAATCGTCAACTGTTCAAAAAAGCCTGAGTGAAACTTGCCAGCACAACAATTCACAATCTTGGTCAATATCAGCATGCTAATTGCGATCGGGTTGACTGTTGTATTTGTCAAACGTTGAGTTCGCAGTGTTGCGAAACTCCAACGGAGACTATCAGTCGGGTATTGCGGATTATCCAGACCAGGCGAACTCTTCAGTTCGGGCCGCTCGGTTTGTAGTGGCTGGATAGCTGATGCTGCATATGTACTTCGTGGGGTCCGCGATTTGCTTTATCTTGCCTCATCATCACGACCTGTCGACTGATTGTGGTCTAACGTTATTGGAAGTTTGTAAATGTTTCAAAAGGACATTTGTTTCAATAATCGAATACACAATCAGTAGTTGTGAGGCCAAATCAATGAGATTCAAACGAAAACAAAATTTTGTAGATTCATCGGTGCAAGGAGCATTGCTTCGAAGAATCTTTTTACACTGGTGCACGTTTTTCTTCGTCACCTTGATCTCGCTCGTCCTGATGCAGACGTTGTTAGGCGATCCTGGAAAAACAGTCATTGAACGACTGAAGTTCGAGTTGGGTGAATTCATGTTTATCGGCATGATCCTACTGGCTCTGTTCCCGGCATTCATGCTCGATACGATTCGATTCAGCAACCGATTTGTTGGCCCGATCGTTCGATTGCGTCGGCACATCCGCGAACTGGGCGTCCAAAAAAACACCGACCATTGCACATTCCGCGACAACGACTTTTGGACAGAAGTTGCCGGGGAATACAACAACGTCGCCGACCTCGTGAGACGGCAAGAGGAAGAAATTGAAAGCCTGAAACAGCAGCTTCAAGGCGAATCTGCGACGACCAGTTGCTAATGAAGCGTTCGTTGAAAATTGTCCTTTTGAACCAATTATCCCATGAAAAAAACACCCAAAACCAACCGCAAGTTTCGCCGTGGTGTTGCCACCGTTGAATTTGCAGTATGTCTCCCGGTCATCGTACTGGTCGTGCTTGGATCGATCGAAGCGGCCAGTATGTTGTTTCTCCGGCAGGCCATGATCCAGTCCGCATACGAAGGTGCCAAAGTCGCCATCTTGCGAAATGCCGACAACGGAGACGCGATCGCTGCGGCTGAAGCAGTAATCCAGGGTCGCCAACTCGATGGTGTGACCATCTCGTTTGATCCACCCAATATTGCTGCGGCCATA
>JAHEJI010000055.1:16946-28380 GCA_024638965.1 Planctomycetaceae bacterium | reverse complement strand
TCCGCGGTGTGCGATGCGGCAAATCGCTGAGTCGTCATCAGCAGAATCTCGCGAGATTTTTCCTCGCAGATCTCCTGCATCTTTTTTTCATGTTTGAGAATCCGAGTGCCCACCTCGTCGTGGAGCTCGTCCTCCAGAAGCTTCAACAAACGTCTTGTCGCTTCTTCCTCGCTGAGCCCGGTCAGCCGGTGCAGTTCTTTCCGCTGTTTTTCATAGATCTCATGAAGATCTTTTTCATGTTGAGCAGCTTGCTCAAGTTTGATTTTCAGTCGATTCTGGGTCGATTCAATAAAACTCTCCTGCTTAACGAGGTCATCGGCTTGTTGATCGAGTTGCGTTTGGCGTTTGTCGAGTGCACGTTCGCGCTGATGCAACTCTTCGCGGAGTTCATTCATCTTGCGCTCGACTTCGGCGGTACGCGTCAGCTCGATTTCTTTCGCTCGAACCTCGGCGTCCTTGATCTTGACTTCCGCCTCTCGGTGGGCGTTTTCGAGAATCAGATCGGCCTGGGCTTTGGCACCCCGGCCAACCAAAGAGGTGTACAAGAAGAGGCCACCGCCGCCAAGCAAAAAACCGATGAGGCCGCCGACCAATAGACTATTTGTATCCATATCGCTGTCCCTCCCTTATCTAAAGGAGTGACGGCAATCTTGCGAAGGATCGGGCCTAAACACAATTTGGATGGTTCGTGAGCTCGCAAATTATCTACAATTTACGATTGAATCCGACGGTCCCTCGACCATCCCCACGAAAAACTTCCAATCTCTTTCTCTTCTCTTAACGGTCGGTGATGCCGATACCCCGAATCACCTTCGTACCGACGCGCACGTATTGGCTGAAGTTGCCAAATGTCGCATGGCCCCCCAAAAGACCCCCATCCAGTCTTGGTAGACGATTGTCTCAAAATTAAATTGAATATCAGGCTGTCAACCTGGCCGTCAATCGCACTCAGCGCGCTCTGAACGACCTGGACTGCCGCGCATCCAATTCGAATTAAGAAACTCAGGATGTAAAAAAATAAATCCATCTCGTTACCACGATAAATGGGCTGGAAAAACTGTACCAACCTGCTTCATTGTGTTTTAGGCTAAAGCCGACCGTACCAACGCAAAGTTGCGTGTGTCACTTTGTCTGCATTAAATTTACGCCAAGGGACCCCTCGGAACGAGCCAGATCCCGAATTCACAGTCTAACAAAGGTTTACCGAAGTTCAAACTAATGGAAACTCGAACAAAACCGGCGATTTCGCGCTGCTCACCACGATGAACCTCGAAAAACGTCAAACTGCGTTGTCCACAATTTGCCAAGCGGTGCTTGGCACCTGGCCGCAGAACAAATGGATCCACACAAGAATTGTGGTTGCGGTTTCCGGCGGTCCCGATAGCGTCGCGATGTTACGCGTTTTACACAGTTTGATGCAGGAATACGGCTCAATCGACCAACTTGTCGTCGCTCACATCAACCACATGACGCGAAAACACGACTCCCACCAAGATCAGAGATTCGTCGAAGGACTTGCAAAACAGCTAAATCTCAGCTTTGAAATCAAACGAGCCGACCAAAATGGGCATGAAAACTTGTCCGAAGAGTCGTTACGTCACTTTCGGTATGAGTTTCTTGCCCAGATCGCTCAAACAACTGGAGCTCGTTACATTGCCACCGGACACAATCTGGACGACCAAATCGAGACAATCTTGTTTCGAATTTTCCGTGGGACCGGACTCTCGGGATTGGCAGGAATTCCCACATTCCGGGATTTGGGCAACGGAGTCACGGTTGTTCGCCCGTTCCTATCCATTCCGCGGCGTAAAATTCTGACTCTCTTAAAAGAACTTGAACAAGATTATCGAGTCGATTCCAGTAATTCGGCTTCCGATTACACCAGAAACTTTATGCGCAACGAGATCGTTCCAAAAATTGAGAATCGTTTTGGCGATTCGTGGGGTAAGGGTTTGCTTCGACTCGCTGCGCAAGCCAGCGAAAATCGAGAGCTGCTGGATCAGCTGAGCGACCCGATATATTCCGTAATTGACGCCTCGGCCGATCTAATCTCGATCGAACGCTCAACGATCGCCAATCAACCTCCTGTCTTGATTCGCCATGCGTTAGTGAGGACTTGGCAAAAATTGAATTGGCCGTTGCAAAACATGACCTCAATCCACTGGACCGCTTTGTGCGATTTCATTTTGCGGGAATCCACGGTCAATCCGATTACCCTTCCTGGCAACATCAGGGTCGAACAACATCGCGATAAAATCACGATCATGCGATAACTAATGAAAATGTTGGTTCTCTTTTTCTGTTCCGTCGGTATTGAGCACCTTGTAACCGCCTATCGACTTGTAGTATACGAGTAGACCCAAGAAACCGAGCGCCATCACCGCAGGAACATATGCCGTGAGTTGCAGCGTTTTTCGACTGCCGTACAGATAGGATTTCTTGACTGCCGGAACGTCTTCACTCGCATTCTCAGCGAGAAGTTCTTTGGTCGGATCGTCCAGCAATTCTGCATTCGCAAACGCACTTGTATCGGTAGCTTTTCCTTCCTCGACTGTGGTTGCACTGGCAGCTGAGAATTTGTCGCCCGCAACCTCTTTGTATTCATAAGCCCAGTATTTCTTGTCTTCGTCAACGTAGCGTTCATACGTTGCAGGCGCGGTTTCTTTCAGGTTTTGGGATGTATGAAAACCCTGTTGGGCGCCAATTGTCGGCCCAGCAATCAGGCCAACCGTCAGCATCCCGGCTGCTCCGAGTGCTCCCATCGCGACCGCACCGCTCCCTGGATAACGTTCGCCGGCAACCGCCAGCATGGTTGGCCACAAAAATGCTTTGCCGAAACTGTAAAACGTAACGGCAGCAAAAACAACGAAGATGCTACCGATATCCCGACTCAACCAAACTAATCCGATGCAGGCAATCACAGAACTAGTGAACAACAATCCGATTGGATTGATTCGGTGAACAATCGGCCCAGCAAAAAACCGCAATATGAACATTAACGCCGATGTATAAACCAGAATCACGATCGCGTTTGGCAAAACGTTTTCCAACAGTTTCGAAATCCAGCTATCAACGCCCAATTCCATGTAGCCGATCAAAGCATGAAGCACGATGAGCACCAGGAACGGCAAAGATAGAAAACAGGCAAAAGTTGTCGCAAAATTTTCGTGGTGCGAAGAAGCCGTCTTTGGAAATTTTTCAGGAAACGCCAAAACTGCGTAAGCAATTACGAATATCCCAAACGAACTCAGTGCGTATTGCCAGGGCATGTGCAGAATCCACGGTTCTTTTCCCATAAAACAAGCCGCGAACAAACCGCCGAGAATCATGCCTCCAGGCCAACCCGCATGGAGAATGTTTAGATAATGGGTCTTATTCTCGGGATACAAATCCCCAATCAACGGATTGATCACCGCTTCGTATAAACCTTGGGCGATTGAAAAAACGAAAGCACTAGCGAACAACAGTTGATAAACTTTGACGGTCGCAGTCGTGGCATCCGCTTCGCGCCAGCCGCCGAATTGTCCCGGAGCCAGTAGCAACATCACGCCGCTGCCAATATGCAGTATGAATGCAATGAAGAGCAACGTCTTGTACCCAAATTTTTCGACGAGAATGCCGCCGAAAAAGATCATCATGCCAAACCCCAGAAAACCGGCACCCATAATGGCCCCAAATTGCAGACCGCCAATGCTAAAGGCTTCTCCCCAGTCGTATCCTGCGAAGGCTCGCGTCGCAAAACCGAAACCGGATGCAACCAGGGTCAAAAAACTGGCGATCATCAATTTCGAACGATTGAATTCCATCGTTTGGCTCCCTAAAGGCAGTTGGATCGAGGTAAATCGAGGAATCGAACAGGAGAGAACAAGCAGTCGCTAGCATCCAGAGTCGCCTGAGTATACCGGCAGAAAATTCGGAGTAAACCTCGCTTATCGCGTCGGGTGAGAATCCCGTCATTCGGCGTCCTCATAAGTTCACGAGTCTCTATCAAGTGAGTCTTGGCAAGACGTCGATCGTTGTTGGTTTCCAACTGAGAATTCGCTACTATTTCTCCGCATTTTCAAAGAATCGAACGCACCGCTGCGCCAACCACGACAAGGAAGTCTTTGGCCGTATGAAGTTCAATCGCTTACCAACCGCAAACCAAAAGCCAAAAGGCAGCCTGCGCCGATTTGGGTTGGGATTGGCGTTTGTTGGCTTGGCGCTCATGTGCGGTATTTCGCAATTTCAAAACGTGCTGCCCAATAAAATTCGCAATGAAGTTCAAGCCAGGCTAAACATTGAACTTAACAAGTTTGGCCTGAGGGCCAGCGTTCGCCGGGCAGAATTCTTTGAGGGAAAAGGCATTCGATTGAGCGATCTTCGGATCGACCAACAACATTCGCGGAACCGCAACTCCGTTGTGGAAATCCATGAGGCGTTCATTCATGCGCCGTCAACATTGACGGAGCTGGCGATCGGCGATATCAAAATTCACGCCGTCGATTTTCGAGGAGGCAAATTTTCAGCTATTCGAAACCCTGAAGGAGATTGGCAACTTGCCCCATTGCTAAAACACCTTCGCGAAAAGTGTGCTGCCGGCCAACCCGATTTGTCAGTTCGATTCAACGACTGTAGCCTCATCATTCTGGATCGGTCGACTCCGATTGAACGCGTTCAAAAGCTTCGCGACATTAACATGGTGGCCGGACCCATCATTCACGAGAATCGAAAGTTGATTCAGATTACGGGTGATTGCTCGGCGCTCGCCGTTTCCCATGTGCAATTTAAAGCCTTCGTTGATCCTGATCAACAAACTTGGTTCACCGAAATTAAAGCACGCAATGCCCAACTAACGACCGAGCTGTTCACGCTATTGCCCACTCAAACATCATCTGTGTTTGATGACATACAGGTTCTCGGTGGCAATCTTGATTTTCGAGGAACGGCGAATGGCGACATGTCGAACCGATCACCTACCCAATTCAGTTTTTCAGGTGAATTGCGAAACTTCTCCCTGAGCGATCGGCGAATTCCGCTGGAACTGAAAGACTGCAGTGTCGATTTTGATATCTCGGAAATTGGTTTCAGCGTAAAAAGGGCCATTGGGCAGGCGGGGCAGGGGACATTCGACCTCAGTTACCAGCAAATCGGATTGTTCCAACGAAAAGCCTGGAGTTCAGCCGGGCGACTGATTGATTTTAACTTTACTGAGAAAATCCACCCATGGTTACCAGACAGCTGTGACCAGTTCTGCAAGGATTTTCAGCCTTACGGCACCTCAAATATTGACTTTCAAATTGCTTTTGATGGCCAGAACTACACCCGTAACTTACGGTCCCAAATCACGAATATGGAGTTCAACTTCTACAAATTCCCCTATCCGTTTCGCCGCTGCCGGGGTGAGGTCACCTGGATTGACGACGATTGCAAGTTTGAAGTACGTTCGCAAATTGGACGACAACCATTTCGCATTGTCGGGAACGCAAATCGCCCTGGGCGTGATTCCACTTATTCAATCGCTGTCGAAGCAAAAGGCAAATTTGCCATCGATGAAAAACTACTTGACGCACTTGATCCTTACCCCGATTTGAAACGCCAAGTCCTTGCGTTTCGGCCAAATGGTTTTGTAAGTGGGAAAGGAAATATTTCCAAGAGTCGCCCGGACGCATTATTTCCTAACAAATCATTTGACATTGAAATCAATAACTGCAACGTACATCACGTATCGTTTCCGTATCCGATCGGCAACGTAGACGGAATGATGCGGGTTCGCAATGAAAATTGCAGTTTCGAAAACGTCACTGGCGTCAGTGGCAACGCTCAGATTCGTTGCGATGGCGACTGGAACAGCCAAACGGGACTCGATCTAAGATTCCTGTGTCGCCGCGTGCCATTTGACGAAACGTTGCGTAACGCCCTGAAGCCAAAAATCCAGGAAATCTGGGACGACTTTCGTCCGCGTGGCGCCATCGGCTTGCTGAAAGTCGACATGACTCTGCCAGTCGGCGAAAAGGAAGCGGATCTCGTCGTCGATGCGGATCTGGCAATGGACGAGATCCGCGAACCAAGCCAGCTTAATGGTCCGCCCACAAGTTCAGTCTCAATCTTTCCGACTTGGTTTCCCTTCGAAATCAACCAGCTCAAAGGCAGAGTCGAAATCGGTCGTGGTCGGATTACGTTAACCAACATGGAAGGAAAACATCGACGAACGTGGATCGATTGCCAGGGAAACGGTGTATATTCCGATCAAGCTTGGTCAGTGTCGTTAAAAAACATGCTCGTCGGCGCTCTGGAAGTCGAAGAAGACCTGCTCCATGCCCTCCCCGAGCCGCTTGCGATTCCGTTGCGGAGCCTTGATTTTCAAGGCATCCTGAACGTGCAAGGCGAAATCACGATGGGGGGAACCTATGAGTCGACCGCAGTCGCCCAAGCTTCTCCAGCGAGCGTCAACCAAGTCGGCTACTTGATCCCCGAACCAGAACCGAGTTCGACCAGGATGTTCTGGGATCTTCGACTGGATATGGATCAGGCAGCCATGTTGCTTGGACTACCCGTCAACAACGTCTTCGGAATGGTGCGACTGGCCGGAGAATATGATGGTCAAACGGCGTCATGCGCTGGAGAGCTTGCCATCGATTCCTTGATGCTTCAAGGCGTACAAATCACCAATCTTCGCGGCCCGATTTGGATTGATGAAAATGGTGTCTCCGCCGGTTCTTTGGCCAGAAGGAACCAACAATCCAAACCGCGACAAGTCATTGGAAAAATTTGTGACGGACAAGTCCGGTTCGACGCCCGAAAACAATCTGATGAAAACGGCAAGTTCTACATTCAGGCTTCGCTTACCGATGGATGCCTGCGAGATCTCGTCAGCGATTTCGCGCCCTACGTTCAACACGTCACAGGAAAAACCTATGGCGCCGTGCGGTTAACGGGTGATGACACAGGGACACATTCCTATCGAGGCGAAGGTACGTTGCAACTCCGTGATGCGCAAATTTACGAACTGCCGCTCGTCGTTAGTCTGTTGAAAATCCTGCGAATCAAAGAAGTCAACCGCACAGCGTTCGATACGAGCAGCGTTGACTTTTTCATTAATGGAAGCAACTTCGAACTGAATCGCATCGAGCTGATCGGCGATGCAATTAGCCTCATTGGGAACGGCCAGGTTAGCTTCAATCGACAGCTTGATCTGAATTTTTATTCGGTCGTCGGGAGACCGATTTATATTCCACTCGTTAGCGAACTCTACCGCGCCGGAAGCCAAGGAATCCTCTGGATTAGCGTCGATGGCACCCTCGATCAACCCCTTACCCATCGTAAAATTTTGCCACAACTCAACGATACGATTCGCATTCTGTTGCAACCACCGGAACGACAAACACAATTTGGAAATGAGATCCTGCCAGGTAAACCGTTCGTGCCAATCAATTCACCCATCGGAACAAATGCATTTCCAATTCGACGGTGAACCTAAATTAATCGCAAAAATCGAAAGCCAAATATGAATACGGGTCCGACTCCAATTTCCGCTGGTCTTGCCAGCACACCACTCTCGCAGCAGACGATGGAATCGCGACAAAACGCATCTCAATCGACCACCGCCAAGTCACCCGCGTCCGATGCAATCCATGACACTCTCGAAACCGCAGACCGGGAACCCGAGGGAGGCCAAACAGAAGCACGTTCACAGGCCCGCAAAAACAATGAGACAGGTGAACACCTGGATTTGATGGGGTAGTGGAAACTTGAATCGTTCGTGGGCACGCGGGCCTGAATCCCATTCGGGATTGCCGAGCCTCAACCGGTGACACAAAAGCACCCCGAAAGCTAAAATCATCCAAACAAACTGACTCGTTTCGACTTAGCCCATATCAGTTATCATATGCGGTTCACGAAAATGCACGGCGCTGGCAACGACTATGTTTATGTCGATTGCTTCAATAACCCATTTCCTTCAAATCCACAGGATCTTTCGAGGCAGATTTCGAATCGCCACATGGGAATTGGTGCCGATGGACTGATTCTGATTTGTCCTTCCGAGGTGGCGGACGCGCAAATGCGAATGTTTAATGCGGACGGAAGCGAGTCTGAAATGTGTGGAAACGGTATTCGCTGCGTCGCCAAGTATTTGGCAGATTACGGAATTTGCACAAAACAGACAATTGAAGTAGAAACGGGGGCCGGTGTCTTGGCATTGGCCGTTTTCAAAGAAAACGGTAAGGTCCATTCCGTTCGAGTTGACATGGGGGAACCTGTTTTGGCTGCGGAGGAAATACCGACAAAACTATTGGGCAATGCAAATCAGCGGAACCAAGTAGTGGATGTTCCGATTACAGTCGGAGGCGCATCGGTTTCGGTGACTTGCGTATCCATGGGAAATCCCCATTGTGTGGTTTTTGTTGATGAAGCATCCGACGAATTGGTGCGTGGGCTGGGTCCACAAATCGAGGTTGATCCACGTTTTCCAGCGCGGGTCAATGTCGAATTTGTGGAGGTCATCTCACCAACGGAAGTCCGTCAACGAACCTGGGAACGCGGATCCGGCGAAACCATGGCTTGTGGCACGGGCGCCAGCGCCGTATGTGTTGCCGGAGTGTTGACCGGTCGAAGCGAACGCGAACTGACCAATCATTTATTGGGAGGCACGCTCTTTTTGGAGTGGAGTGAGTCCTCTAACCATGTTTTCATGACGGGCCCAGCCGTCGAAGTTTTTTCTGGGAATTATTTGCCGAAATAAGGCTCGGAATTCATCACCAGGAACTCACGCATCGCAAGGAAGCTGGCGCCGTGACACACTCGACACGTCATCAACAGATCGTCGGACAACTGAATTCAGTTGCCTTGCCGGCTGCGATGAATCTGTTGAACTTTCGCATTGCACATTACGATCGAGGCGCCGATCCTGCACGTCCTGAATACGACGAGCATGTCATTTTTGCGTTCTGGCACGAGTTCATCACGATTGTGCTTCCTCATTGGCGGCGTACCCCGCTCACGATTCTGGTCAGCCAACACCGCGACGGAGAATGGGTCAATCAGACGGCCGAGAACTTTGGAGTAAATATTGTTCGCGGGAGCACCAGCCGCGGTGGATCATCTGCAATTCGACAACTAAAAAAACATTCAGCCTATTCAAGTATCGCGATATCGCCAGATGGGCCTCGTGGCCCAAGACGAGAAATGGCGATGGGTCCAATATTCCTCGCCTCTTTATTGGGGATGCCGATCGTGCCAGTCGGCCTTGCAATCGATCGCGCCTGGCGGTTGAACACGTGGGACAAGTTCGCGATCCCCAAGCCGTTTGCTCGTGCGAGGATGATCTTTGGGCCCAAGATCCGCATTCCGCGCAAGTGCACGCGGGAACAATTGGAAACCAGACGACAGAGCGTGCAACGACTGATCAATCAGTTATGCAATACATGTGAAGACTGGGCTCAGTCCGGTAAGAAAATGGAAGGCGAGCAGCCGTTTGTTCGTGCTCGACGGTGCCGGAAACTCTACTTCCCAAAACCGGAAACTCCGATACTCCGAATTGCTGATTCGAGCCAGTCCTGGGACGTCGCCGAAAGTGGTCCGATCCTTGCTTTGAACAAGGCCAAAATCGTGTAGAATCTCCTTTGAAAACTGGAGAATGCACAATGAGCGAATCACAGAAAGAGCGAATTGCCGCCGCTTTGGAGGGGGTGATTGAGCCGGGCGAAACCTGGATTGTGCGGGCGATCGCGAACGATATCCTTGTCGACGACCACGAAGTTGGCGGTCATTCTACCAGTCGCCTTTCTCCCGAAATCCAAGCCCGGATCGAAATGTTTAACGAAAGGCTCTCTTCCGCCGGCACGTCGTTTGTGCTTATCGGTCTTGTGGCAGTCTTTTTTGTGTGCGTCGGGCTGCATATGAACTGGTTTCAAAATGTACTTGGCCCGCTCAATGACAAACTACGCAGCATTTGGGTTTATGTTCTGGCGGGTGCCGTCGGATTCGTATTATTGACGGCGATGACAACCATCTACGAAAAGATGATTTATCGGCGAGACCGCGGGCGATTTTTCAACGCCGTTCGATCAGAGGGGCTCGATACCGCCGAGCTATTTGCCATAATCAAAGACAACGAAGACTACGACAGTCTCGTCGACCAAATGAAATCTGACGCTGATTTGTTGTCTTTTTAGCACAACCCCAACGCGTTTGGTATCGTCAGCCGCGAGACATCACTGGTCGCGTTCGACGACATCTCGCGCCAGCCCTTTCGCGACGACAAACAATTCTCCGGATTGGGCTTGTCCCGCGTTCGCCGCAGTTTGGTCATACCGCAAACCATACCCGACGACTTTGCCTGAGCGACCGTCGGCGACGTAACAAATCGATCGACCAGGTTGCAAATTACCACGATTGCCTCCAACGAAATCGAATCGCCCAGTGACCATCACGTAGTCGGCATCGCCTGTTTTGACGATACCCATATCTTCGTTGATGTTGGTCTTGTAACGCGCTGCCAAGAGACCGTTCTTGGAATTCAAAACCCAGCACTCAAGGTTGCCTGTCAAATGGTCAAGCACAAAGATCCCTTCAACATGGTCATCAACTTGGCCCGTCGCCAGGGACAAGCCCTCGCCGCCCGACGCGGAAGAGGCTTTTAGCAACAACGGCAGTTCGGCTTGACCTGATCCAGATTCGAGCGATCTAAAACTCATGCCAAGAAAGATGCCGCCGGCTGTTAACAGACTGGCAACAACCATCATTGTGATTGTGAACAAATGATGATGTGGCGACCATTTGGAATCTACTCGATTCATATCCTACTCCCATATTTCGTGTGACATCGCCCCGGTTGAATTTGATGGACTGGTTGTTCTGACAAATTGCGATGTCATCCTGAACCGAGGAAGGATCTCCGCTAAGTTACGAGAGATTTTTCGGTTGCGTAGGCGCCTTCAGAATCAAATTGGCATTTGAGTCAAACAATTGAATGTTATAGGTGTTTAACGAATGATGTCCTAACCGCCCTAATTTTCACGCTTCTCCTCAAGTCGATTCAAATCGGTCTTTTGTGCGGATGCCCAACAAACATGCCGATTAATTTATCGGCACGATCGGGCGCGAATTTCCGTACTTTCCGTTAATGAAGCCAAGAATCGTAGGCAAAATGACGTGCCAGGAGTTTTTCAATTTCGGATTTCAGGTTTGGACAGTTCTGAAATGTAACCGCCCTGTAACCGCCACCCCACGAGTTCAGAAAGATTTGAACTTTTGACGACTCAATGCCCTACATTACCATGATGACCTCACCGTCAAAGATTAGTGACAACCCATAACCCGGAGTGGCCCATGCGAGCGAACAAACTAACTTTCAAACACTGGTTATTCGTATTCGTCAGTCTTGGTTTTTGCCAAACGCTCTACGCCCAGCAAAATGAAAATCGAAACTGGGGCCAATGGCGGGGCCCGAAGG
>JAHEJI010000055.1:0-16936 GCA_024638965.1 Planctomycetaceae bacterium | reverse complement strand
CGGGAGCATCGGAAACTGCCGACCCTCCCATTCGCTGGAGCGAAACTGAAAACATCCGCTGGAAGACCCTCGTTCCCGGATTGGGGCATTCGTCTCCAGTCGTCTGGGGTGATCGCGTGTTCGTAACGACGGCCGTAAAGTTTGGTCCCGAGTTCGAGCCAATTCACGACAATGCACCAGGGTCGCACGACAACCTGCCGGTGTCGCAGCGACACCAATATGTCGTGCTTTCGCTTGACCGAGCCAGCGGAGAGATCTTGTGGGGGAAAGTTGTCAACCAAAACATACCGCACGAAGGTTCGCACCATAGTGGGAGCTTGGCCTCTGCTTCTCCGGTCACCGACGGCAACTACGTCTACGCTCACTTTGGGTCTCACGGCCTTTTTTGCCTCGACTTTGACGGCAACATCGTTTGGCAAAAAGATTTCGAAAAAATGCATACAAAACACGCCCATGGAGAAGGCAGTTCACCCGTGCTCTTCGAAAACACGCTTGCCATCAACTGGGATCACGAAGGGCAGTCTTTTGTAGTGGCCCTGAACAAAAACACTGGAAAGGAAATCTGGAAACAGCCGAGAAAAGAAGTGACTTCGTGGTCGACCCCCATCATCGTCAAACACGATGGAAAACCACAGTTGATTATCGCCGGTACCGATCGAGTTCGCGGATACGATCTCGCAACCGGTGAATCGATCTGGGAGTGTGCAGGCCTGTCAGCCAACGTTTGTGCCTCGCCCGTTTCGGAAAATGGAATCCTGGTTGTCGGCAGCAGTTACGACACGCGAGCCATGTTTGCCATCAAATTGCAAGACGCGAAAGGCGATATCACGGGTTCAAAAAATGTTTTGTGGAGCCGAACTCAGCGGACCCCCTATGTGCCCTCGCCGCTCCTCTACCAAGGCAAGGTCTATTTCTTAAGGCACTATCAAGGCATCCTCTCACAAGTCGACGCGGCAACGGGTGCTGAAGAAATTGGCCCGTTTCGAATTAACGGGCTGGGCGATATTTACGCATCCCCGGTTGCCGCAGCTGATCGAATCTACCTGACTGGAAGAAACGGTGTGACCATGGTCCTCAGCCATTCGGAAATGCCACGCATGCTTTCGGTGAATCGGCTGGATGACAGCTTCAGTGCATCGCCAGCACTGGTCGGAGAGGATTTGTTCTTGCGGGGCGAACAGCATCTTTACTGCGTAGGTACAAGTTCCTCCGAAGAATAAAAACTGCTTTTTTTCGACAAAATCTAACAATTAATGGAACTAAACGACGAATTAACTGTTTAAAAGGATGCAGGTCTTTCTTTACCACTTCCAAGCGGAGAAAGCAAAAATGTTTGGCATCGTTGAGATCGCCCTCGTCGTGGGCGTGTTGATGGTTGGAGTCGCGATCTTCGGATTCTTCCGACACGTTATGAATTCCGGCTAACGACGAATGGCTCCGGATTAAAGGGAGACTTTTGATCCGCCCACCAATCAATAGGTCCGCCCTTTAACGGCGGACTTTTTTGATGCGCCAATTCAGTCAACAAACAGACAAAAGTGGGCTTCCTGAATTTCCGCTTTAACGGTTTATTTTCCATTAATTGGGAATCAGCATCGAGTCACAAACTCATGCAGGAATTGCTTAACCGCGTGGGCATCGCCCCGCGCGGCCCGATGGGCGCGCGGTAAAACGAGAAAATGGCTGTCCACTTAATTACCGCGACAAACTGTCTGCAGTGATGCGATTGAGCCTGAAACCGCCAGGAGCCTTGGCCGATCGAGTCGGTTGTTCGTCTTTGGCTTTCTGAGCTTCGTTCCATCGGACTAGATTCTCGCGTGTCAATTTCAGCCGGCATGCCAAACAACTGCAAGGCTGCTTGGCAATCGGCTCAGCTATATTCGGCTGAACTGTAATCGGCTGAGCGGTAGTTGGCTGAACTGTATTCGACAGCGGTTGAACACTGGTGGGTGCTTGGTAAGACAGTAAACCTGCTGGCGAATTTTCGTCAAAGGACGTGTCCACACAACCACAGTTGCAGGGAGCGCGACGTTGATTGCCAAAGCATAATTTACAATGATCTCGTGAACAGTTTTCGCTACCGCAATCTGCGCTAGAACAGCCTTGCTCGCATTGGCTGTCGGAACAATTGCATCGACCGCCAACTCTGCCGGGCAAAAGGGCTGCGGAATTTCGTGAACGAGCTGTGCCGTACGCCTGCCCGGTCTTGCAAGCTTGTCCGGTTCCGCAGGTCCTCGACTCGCAGGAGCCATTTTGACATTGATCACATGCGTCGGCTGGAACAGCCACCTGGTTTGCTCCGCAACCTGTACAACCTTTGATACCGCAAGTCGTACACTGATCGGAGGCTTTTTTTCGCGAACATCGTTTGCAACCTGGCTTACCGCAGTTTCCCGCACAGCATCCAGCCCCATCGCGGATTCGCTGTTTGACTTCACAAAGATCTAGACTGAAAAAGGCGCGTGCCCCACGTAACCCAGGAAAATCGGGCTCGTGGTGAACTTTCCAGCAAATGTAGGGCGAGAATCGCTTTAGTTCCTCATTGTCACAGTTGCGGAAGAGTCCCGAGTGACCTGTTTGCATTCGAAAGACATTTCCTCGCTGCCAGGGATCATCCGGCGAATATTGAAACGGCTTATCCGTTATGTAATCCTGTTTGAATTTTTTGACGCTGTGCACGAAGTCCCCAACTGGTTGGGCTTCGATTACATCGGGTAATAGGTATTGGCAGACGAACAAACACAGAAATATCGAACTAATTCGACTCAGGCTCGGCATCAGAAAGCTCCAACCAAGTGGTATTCGAGACAGACAATCGCGGAGTGACTCCGACGATATCCATCATCGGTCGTTAGAACCGGAGATTACCTTGATTTTGGAATTTGAGGGACAACCGTTGCGGTTCAGAAACTTTGCCGTAATTACCCAATGCGAATCGCCGTTACGGATTTACGAATCAACCAGCACACGAATCCTGTTATTTGACGCGGCTGTTTGCGGTTGGAATTTACAGGAAACACAAGGAAAACGTGACTTTCGAAGCCATTCGTTGCAGACTAAACTGTGCCATCGCCCGAACATCAAATCATTGAAAGAAAACTTTGACCGACAGACCCCGAATTGGAGCTGTTTCCTATCTGAACACGAAACCGCTGGTTGAAGGTCTTGACGAGCTAGCAGACGAATATGAGCTCGTTTTCGACTTGCCCAGCCATCTCGCCGACCGACTTCATTGTGGCGAACTCGACGTTGCGCTGATTCCATCGATTGAGGTCGCCAACAAGCAATACCAGATTGTCTCGGACGCGTGCATTGGATGCCGCGGCGAAGTCTGGAGCGTCAAGCTGATGTGCCGTGATCCGGGCATGAAAATTGAGACTCTCGCGTTGGACGAGGGTTCTCGGACGAGTACTGCGCTCGCCCAAATCATCCTGGCGCAGAAATACGATATTCATCCGCAGCTGTTACCCCTTGATATCGAATCGGATTGGCGACAAGCTGCAGCCGATGCCGTGCTCATCATAGGTGACCGGGCGATGAAGGCTGAGGACCCTCGTTTTCCGGTGGTGCTTGATCTGGGTAAAACCTGGTACGAATGGACGGGACTATCGTTTGTGTTTGCCGTCTGGGCGGCTCGTGAATCTGAGCGTTGCGGTAAAGACGACTTTAATCGGATCAGCCACGTTTTATCGACAGCGCGGGATCGAGGTATCGCGAACATTGCTTCAATCGCAAAAAATAACGCCGCCCGTTATGGTTTGAGCCAGGAAGAATGTTTAACTTACTTGAATCACCACCTGCATTTCAAACTTGGTGGACCCGAAAAGCTGGGTCTGGAAATGTACTATCGGTATGCATCGCGAATGATGCTGATTCCCAACCCGAATCAACTGAGCTTTCACGCGACGACGATTTCATGATCCGCGAAATTTTGGCCAAAGCTGTAGCTGGAGAGAGGCTCAATCCTGACGAAGGTCTTGAGTTACTTAAGTGTTCGGACCTTGCCACACTTGGTGCGGCGGCTAATGCCGTCGCCGAAAGACTGCATCCGGAGCGATATCGCACTTACAACATCGACCGCAATATCAATTACACCAACATTTGCACCGCCGTGTGTGATTTCTGCGCGTTTTATCGGAGTCCAAAGCACGAAGAAGGCTATGTTTTGCCGCGTGACGTTCTCCTCAAAAAAATTGAAGAGACAGTGTCCTTGGGCGGTAACCAGATTCTATTGCAAGGCGGTCTACATCCAAAATTCAAGCTTGATTGGTACGAGGAGATGTTGGGCGATATCAAGACTGCGTTTCCGCAGTTAAATATCCATGGCTTCAGCCCGCCTGAAATTCACCATTTCACGAAGGTCAATCATTGTTCGCTAGAAGAAGTGCTTTCGCGTTTGCAAGACGCAGGGCTCGGCAGTCTACCAGGCGGAGGGGCGGAAATCCTTGTGGATCGTGTCCGCAGCGAGATCACGCGTGGCAAGGTCATGACCGATGACTGGCTCAATGTGATGCGGGTGTGGCACAAGCTGGGTGGTCGCAGCAGCGCAACGATGATGTTTGGGCACGTGGAAACGCTTGAAGAGCGAATTGAACATCTCGATCGACTGCGCGATCTGCAAGATGAAACGAGTGGGTTCACTGCGTATATTTGTTGGACGTTCCAACCTGACAACACGCAAATGAACCAGATATTGCCGGCCGGCTCATTTGATTATTTGCGAATGTTGGCCGTTAGTCGACTGTATTTGGACAACTTCCATAACTTGCAGTCCAGTTGGGTCACGCAGGGCCTGAAGATAGGTCAAATCTCTCTCGTCTTCGGCGCCAATGACATGGGCAGTCTCATGATTGAAGAAAATGTTGTTGCGGAAGCGGGTACCGTTCATTATTTAACGCTCGATCAAATCCGGGATGCGATTTCGGACTTAGGATTTGAGCCTCGACAACGCAACGTTCACTACGAGCTGGTTGAGCTAGAAAATGAATTGAAAGCGATCAGAGCGAACCAGGAGTGGGTGGAACAGCGTAAGTCTCAACAAAAGGATGAACTTGTTCAGCTGGCGTAAAGCGTGGATTTGTTTAACGCTGTTTAACGCTTAGCCGGAGGCGCCGGCTTTGAGTACGTTGGCCGGCGCCTCCGGCTGGGCGTCAAACACGATACCGTTCAATGGAAAAAGCAAATAGCCAAAGTCATTCTTAGAGAGCGTCAGCGACCGAAGAACCTTACGCGAAAACACGAGAGATCCTTCACTTCGCTCCACTCAGTTCGGGTTGACTAGGTTATTTCCGAAGATTTAGTGGCAAACTTTAAATGGTATCGGCGTTAAACAATGCGTCACCGAGCTCGGGAGGACCAGGCAACGATGGTTGAAAATACAAGCAAATCCCTGTTTGATTTGTTGATCCACATCGTTGGCGTTAAGGGCAACGTCAGTCGGGGATTTTATGTCATCGTTGGCGCCGTCCTGATGGCCTTCAAATACGTCGTCGAAATGCTCGTCATCTCCAGCGTTTCAGGATTGGCTTTTACGCCAATTGATTTTCTTGTGCCGTCGATGGTCTTGCGCGAGCGGTTTTTTCGTGCGTCACCCGATTGGTTACCCTGGGCACTGGCGATTTGGAGCTTGCCTTTCGTCTGGATCGCCGTTTCGATGACCGTTCGACGATGTCGTGACGCGAATATCAGTCAATGGTGGGGGCTGGCGATCCTGATTCCGCTCGTCAACCTGGTCGTCATGTTGACCATGGCAATCATGCCCCAACGAGAACCCGAAATTGTCGAATCCCCAGACCATTCGCTGGATGAGTATCGAGATACGCAAGAGGGACGACAAATTCGCATGTTGTTGTCAGCTTTGTTGGGCCTCTTGATCGGTGGGCTGTTTGCCGTAATGGCGACCGCGATCAGCGTCTACACGTTGGAAAGCTATGGGGCGTCTCTGTTCATGGGAATGCCAATCGTATCCGGAGCTGCCGGCGGATTCGTGTATAACCAACCGAGCCTGCGAGGGGTCGGATCGAGCATGATTGTCGGATTGTTGTCGTGTCTGATGGGCGGATCGTTTTTGATTTTGTTCGCGATGGAGGGAGCCGTCTGCCTGATCATGGCGATACCGATCGTTTTGCCTTTGGGTTTATTTGGAGGATGGCTAGGCTACGCCATGGCTGCAGTTTTGATTCAGCAGAGCAAGTGGATGCTTGGTGGAGCCGTCTTGATGGTCTTCGTTCCGTTGTTCACTCTCGTCGAAAAGCAAGTGTTCACTGAGACTCCGGTCTACGTGGTCGAGTCGTCGATTGTCGTGGACGCGCCCTGCGAAGAAGTCTGGGATAACGTCATTACGTTCCCGGAAATCACTGCGCCGCCAAAGTGGTTCTTCAAATATGGAGTTGCGACGCCACTTCGCGCCCGAATTGACGGCGCAGGTGTCGGAGCCGTCAGACACTGCGAATTTACGACCGGCTCCTTTGTCGAACCGATCACCGTTTGGGACCCACCGAATCGACTGGCGTTTGATGTCACTGAGCAGCCTGAACCGCTGGTTGAAATGACGCCCTACGAGCACATTCACCCTCCGCATTTGAAAGGCACATTCCTCAGTGTGCGTGGTGAGTTTGAACTGGTCCAGCTTTCCGCGGACCAAACCAGGTTGATCGGACGAACCTGGTACACCGTCGACATGGGCCCACGGATCTACTGGAAGCAATGGACCGACTTCATCATCCATCAGATTCATTTGAGAGTGCTCAAGCACATTCAAGCTGAAACAACCAATTCGCAGTCCTGAGTACTGGAGTACTGAGGCGCTTTCGGACTAAAACCCGGGATCCAGCTGGTTGTACTTTCCGACTCGAAGCAGTTCCTTCAGCAGGCTATCTGGATTGGCGAAGCGGTCACTGGGGTTTTTGGAGAGCAACTTCATGACGATGTCCTGGAACATCTCATTGACCGCCAGCTGATATTCCTTCGGCGGTCTTGGCTGTTCCTCGCGGACGTTAATGATCATTTCGGTGACTGAGGTCCCGCTGATGGGTGGTCGGCCAGTCAACAAGGCGTAACAAGTCGCACCCAGCCCGTACAGATCGGCGCGCGTGTCGACTTCGACATCCGCCCGCGTGCGTTCGGGAGCCATATACGGCACATCACCCAGAATTTGGCCGGGACTGGTTACCTGTTGGGCCATGGTTCCTTCGAGAGCCTTGGCTAACATGAAATCGCCCAACAAACATGCTTCATCACTGTTTCGTCGAATGATATTGGTGGGCGTGACGTTGCGGTGAACCACATGGGCTGCATAACCGGCCTTCAAGGCTCGGCCAATATCGACTGCGATCCGCCAGACTTTTTTCCAGTCCAGCATGTCTTCGATACCGACCCGCTCAATCAACTGTGTCAGGTTTTCGCCTTCGATATATTCCATCGCAGCCCAGCAATATTGGCCCGTCTTGCCAGCGTTGTACAAGCGAATAATTCGCTCGTCGCGAATCGGCAACATTGTCTTCATGGCCCGCACGAATCGTTGGCGTTGTTCATCGTTCGACGTGAACTGGGGCGTCAACACCTTCACCGCCGCAACTCGGCCTTTTTCTGCGTCCGTCGCCTTGAAAACCATTCCGGAAATTCCGCGACCGATAATCGAGTCGAGATGGTATGGCCCCAAATTCGAGCCAATTAACTGGCTGAGAGGTTTTACCGCGGTTTGTGGTTCCGGCCCGCTGATGATGGTGCTTTCGTTTGTATCGACTGCGACATCGAGACGAAGCTGAGTATCTCCGGCGACAATCACGGCCCCTGGTTTGATTTGTTTGGCCTCGATCTGAACGCCGTCCACATGGGTCCCACTGGAACTCCCGCGATCGGCGACCAAAACGACGGCTCCATCCACCGAGATTTCAAAATGAACTCGGGATACCGAAGGATCATTGATGCGCGTGTCGCTCGCTTCTCCGCGACCGACTAACAACTTTTTTCCTGAGGTTAGTGTGAAACTGCGCCCTTTATCGGGACCACCTATGACAGTTAAACGGAGTTCCATGGCTTGTTCACCCTTGGAGGTTGCTCGGGCAGATAGTCCTACCCGATTTCGAGATTATAGTCACGTTGAATCGGCGGATCGAAGCTTCTCGCGATACCCTTTTGAATCAGTACAATCGCGAGTCAAAATCATTATTCGTCGGCGGCTCGGAACCATGGCGTCAAATCGGGCGTGTATTCACAGATCTCTTCAGGCTTGAAATACAGGTCGATTTCTCGGGCGGCAGATTCTGGACCGTCAGACGCGTGAACGAGGTTCATTTGACGGCTACTGCTAAAATCACCGCGAATTGTTCCCGGAGCAGCATTCAATCCGTTGGTCGCGCCTAACATGTCGCGGACGACCCGAACGACTTCCAGGCCTTCAAAGACCATGGCCAGCACCGGGGCTCCCGTGATGAATTCCTCGAGACCTCCGTAAAACGGCTTATTGACGTGTTCCGCATAGTGTTGTTTTGACAGTTCAGGCGTCACCTGAATCAGTTTCATGGCAACAATATTGATTGCCTTGTCTTCAAAACGGGCAATAATCCGCCCCATCAGTCGACGCTGAACACAATCGGGTTTGAGCAAGACAAGCGATCGTTCCATTATTGTAGTCCTTGATACGTTAATCGTTAGAGTCAGCGGGCGTTTGGCTCGCTTTGTTATTGTTGGAAGCGTCGAATTCTAACAGAGTTTTCCCCCTTTCGAAAACAACCCTTATTTGAGACACTGATTGTCTAAACGGCTTGTTTTTCCGGGCTGAACAAGTCAAATTGATACTCCTGCCGATGGGCAGTATCAGTCAAATCAATCACTAATTGAAAAGTTGACCGCCGGCCGAATTCTCTAACTAAAACCCGATTTTCCGGACGGCCTTCTTTCTCTGGTCGAACTACGATTTCTCGCGTTCGCCGATCCAATAGAAAAACCAATGATCAGCTCCACCGATCAATTCCCACCGACAAAAAAACCTGCCGAGACCGTTTCCGGTGTCACGGTGCGTCTGGCAGGCGATTCGGGCGATGGAATGCAGTTACTGGGAATGCAACTTACCAACACGTCAGCTCTTTCGGGAAACGACGTCGCAACATTTCCTGATTTTCCGGCTGAGATTCGCGCTCCGCGAGGCACGCGAGCCGGCGTCAGCGGTTTCCAGGTTCAATTTGCCTCGGAAGAAATCTTCACACCTGGAGATGGACTCGACGCGCTGGTGACGATGAACCCGGCAGCTCTGGTGACCAACATCGGCGACCTCAAGCCGGGCGGAATCCTGATTGCAAATTCCGACAGCTTTGAGGCAAAAGACCTCAAACTTGCGAAGCTCGATACGAGTCCGCTCGACAATGGATCGACTGACCAGTTTCGTTTGATCCGCGTGCCGATGACCAAATTGACGCGCGAAGCTGTCAAGTCCACCGATATTTCCGTGAAGCTGGCTGACCGTTGTAAGAACTTTTTCGCGATGGGTCTCGTTTTTTGGCTTTACGGTCGTGACGTGGAGCCAACGCTGCGATTTATTGACGCCAAATTTTCCAAGAAACCCGAGATCGCGGAAGCGAATATGCTCGCTCTCAAGGCGGGTTGGCACTTCGGCGAAACGACAGAAGACTTTGCCTCCACGTACCAGGTATCCGCGGCCGATCTTAAACCGGGAACTTATCGAAGCATCATGGGAAATCAAGCGCTCGCATGGGGTTTGATTACCGCCGCCAAACTCAGTCGCAAAGAGCTTTTCCTTGGTTCGTACCCGATCACTCCAGCCAGTGATGTTCTCCACGAGTTGAGCAAGCACAAGAATTTCGGCGTTCGCACATTTCAAGCCGAAGATGAAATTGCCGCAGTTTGTTCAGCCATCGGCGCGGCATTCGGCGGCTCGATGGCTGTCACGACCAGCAGTGGCCCCGGCATTGCTCTCAAAGGCGAGGGCATTGGCCTAGGATTAATGATTGAGCTTCCTTTCATCGTGATCGACATTCAAAGGGGCGGCCCCAGCACTGGACTTCCGACCAAGACAGAGCAATCGGACTTGTTGATGGTCATGCATGGTCGCAACGGCGAATCACCGCTTCCTGTCATTGCCGCTCGTAGCCCGAGTGACTGTTTCACGGTGGCAATCGAAGCCTGGAGAATTGCCTCCCGGTTTATGGTGCCCGTAATCATTCTTTCTGATGGCTACATCGCCAACGGTTCCGAACCGTGGAAACTGCCCGATGTTTCCACATTGCCGAAAATCGAAATCGAACATCCGGTAGAAGACGGCAAACCATTTCTGCCTTATTCTCGAGATCAGCGGCTGGCGCGACCGTGGGCCATTCCTGGAACGCCTGGACTGATGCACCGCGTTGGCGGCCTGGAAAAACAGGACGGAACCGGCAACGTCAGTTACGACCCTGAAAATCATCAGCATATGGTGGAAACCCGAGCCAGGAAAGTTGCCCTGATTGCCGATGAGATTGATCCACTTGAAGTGGACGGTCCAGTTGGCGGCACGTTGGTGCTCAGCTGGGGCGGAACGTATGGAGCGTGCCGAACGGCGGTCCACACGTGTCAGGCTGACGGAATCGAAGTTGCTCACGCACATTGCCGATGGTTGAATCCATTTCCGAAAAATCTTGGTGAAGTGCTCAAGCAGTATGACCGGGTTTTGATTCCCGAACTGAATACCGGCCAATTGCGGTTGTTGATCCGACACCTTTTTCTCATTGACGCGATTGGTTTAAACAAAATTCAAGGCAAACCGTTTCATGTCAGCGAGATTGTGGAAAAAATAAAACAGACGGCTCGTTAATTTATCCTGAAAGTTTTCATCCAAATCGCTATTTTGACAAAGCAAATTCGTAATGAGCACAGAACTCCCTGTACTAAAACCCGCTGATTTTGCTTCCGATCAAGACGTTCGCTGGTGCCCTGGCTGCGGCGACTATTCGGTCTTAGCCCAAATGAAAAAAGTGTTGGCCGAACTTGGTGCGGCCAAAGAAAACACGGTATTCATCTCGGGCATCGGCTGCTCCAGCCGTTTTCCGTACTACGTAGACACCTATGGATTGCACAGCATTCACGGTCGAGCTCCCGCCTTTGCAACCGGATTGAAATCGACTCGTCCCGAATTGGATGTCTGGTTGATTACCGGCGACGGTGACGCGTTGAGCATCGGGGGCAATCATTTTATGCACGTCATTCGGCGGAATCTGGATGTCAATATCGTCCTCTTCAACAACAGCATTTACGGGTTGACCAAAGGCCAATATTCGCCAACTTCTTCGATTGGAAAAGTAACCAAGAGTACTCCTCGAGGCTCGATTGATCACCCCCTTAACCCAATCTCCGTTGCGATCGCCGCGGAGGCATCTTTTGTAGCCCGTTCGATTGACGTCAACGTGAAACACCTCGTAAAGATGTTGCTTCGGGCCGCAAAACATCGTGGCACCTCATTTATTGAAGTCTACCAGAACTGCAACGTCTTTAATGACGGCCAATGGGATTACATGAAGGACAAGGAAACCAAAGACGACAACGTACTCGAACTTGAACATGGCAAGCCTTTGATCTTTGGCCGAGGGAAAAAGGGGATTCGTTTAAACGGGTTCGAGCCGGAAATCGTTGAGCTGGAAAAGGTCGCGCAGGACGACCTGTTGTTCCACGACGAAAAGTCTGCCAACACGCAACTCGCGTTTTTGTTGAGTCGTTTTCGCTATCCGGAATTCCCCGAGCCGATTGGTGTCTTCCGATGCGTCGCTCGCCCGACGTACGATAGTGAGATCAATGCACAGGTTGAGGAGGCAATATCAGAATACGGCGAGGGTGATTTGACCAAACTCTTTAGCAGTGGCGACACGTGGACCGTCAGCTGAGCGACGGTCGCAAATTCGTTTTACGCCAATAACGGTCAATGAAGCAAGGAAATATCCAAAGTCATCTGAGAGAGCTTTAGCGACGTAAGAATCTCACGCAAAAACATGAGAGATCCTTCACTTCGCTCCACTCAGTTCAGGATGACTAGGTTGTTTCCGAGAATTCAATGGCAAACTTCAAACAGTATTGGCGTTAAACGGTCAAAACGACATCCTGGACCATCTATGAACCGCAACGTTCTCGTTTTTGGTGAATTTGGCGTCCTCAACGGTGGCGAGAATTCTTTTCTGGCAATTGCCCCGCGGCTGATCGAGCGTGGATGGAAATTCATCGCCGCCGTACCCAGAGAATCGCCTTTCGAATCCGCGTTGGTAAAACTTGACATCGCCAACGTCGGCTTTCAACTTTTTGATTCAAATGGTGTTCGCAATTCTCAGGAGGCGATTCGAAGACTCTGCTGTAAAATCATTCAGGGCACCCATCCGGGCGTCGTGCACTGCAACAGCCTCTCGACAAGTCGTCTTTTAGGCCCGGTCACGCAACGCCTGAACCTTCCGTCGGTAGGTTATGTGCGCGACATCGTTAAGCTCAGCCACGCCGCGGTCGCGGATGTAAATTGTGTGGACCGAATCGTCGCCGTCTCAAATGCCACTCGCAATTGGCACGTCGCTCAAGGAATCGACGCACAAAAAACTGTTGTCATTTATAACGCGGTCGACACACACAGGTTTCACCCAAACCTGTCGTTTTCGAGTCTGGAGGCGGGGCTTGGTTTGCCCCCGGCGGATCAGGTATTGTTGTTCGTGGGCCAAATTGGAATGAGGAAAGGAATTGAAACGCTTCTTGAAGCGTTTAGCTTGATCCATGACAGAATCCAAGGCGTGCATTTGCTGATTGTCGGTCAACGCAATTCGCACAAACGGGAGGCGATCGAATATGAAGAACGAGCACATGAATTGTCGGCCGCGATATCATGCGATTCCTCCAAGGTTCAGTGGCTGGGCAGGAGATCCGATGTTGAAGTGTTGATGAACAGGGCGGATTTGCTGGTTCACGCGGCGAACCAGGAACCGCTGGGTCGTGTTTTGCTGGAAGCGGCTGCTTGTGGACTACCATTTGTCGCGACCGACGTCGGCGGAACCCGAGAGATCCTGGCTGGGCTAGAAGAATTTGACCTTATGGTTCCGGCTAAAAGTCCTTCTCGAATTGCCGACCGAGTGATTGCATTGTTGCAAAACAAAAAACAGAAAAGCGTCATTTCAAAGAAACTTGTCGAGATCGCAGAAACCCGGTTTAGCGTTGAACTGGGCGCTGAGCGACTAAATGACGTTTATTATGGGCTATGCCGTGAGCAAGTCTCGGGATAGCGCAAGGTCTCCCTTTCCAATCAACCGGATTCTTTCCTCATTGATGCTCCAATTCTCGTACCTACGGGTGTCGAAGACTACGTATTCCGGGGCAAATGCTTGAAAATTGCACCTTGTCCTGCAAAAATGAATGCAGGGCAGTTATGAGGATTTTAGACAAAACAGGAATGATGCTTGGTTATGGCCACGATTTCAATGGATGATTTTCTTTCCTGTTTGAGGGCCAGCAAGGTCATTGAAGAAGAGCATCTTCAGGAAAGATTAAAAGAGATCAACAGCGTCAACACGAAGGAAATCGTTGCTGCGCTAATTCGAGATGACGATCTAACGAAGTGGCAGGCAAAATATTTAATGTCCGGACGGAGCCGTTTGCACATCGGCAATTACCGGCTGTTGGAACGGATTCGCCGCGACGAATTCGGCGATCGCTTCTTTGCGGTTCATGAGCAACTTCATCGGCTCGTTGAAATTCAGGTTTTCCCGCCGAGCCTGAATAAAGATCAAGAACGAAGAGATCGCTTCCTTGAAGTTTCCAGTCTCGCCGCCAAAATCGACCATCCCAACTTGACGCACGTTTATGATATCGATCAAGAAGGCGGTCGATTCTTTCTTGTCGTCGAACACTCAAAAGGTGACACACTCGATACCTTTGACTCCAACGAGTTGTCCGCGATCGACATCGCGAGAATTGTTGAACAAGTCTTAACCGGTTTGGAAGTTGCCCATCAGAAAAAGGTATTCCATGGTGACATTAAACCAGAAAATCTGCTCGTTACCGATGAGGAACAGATCAAGATCCTGAATCTGGCAATGGCTTCTCTGCTGGATCACGAACTCCAGGATGCTTCTCCGATTGACGATTTTCGGGCCATTGGCAAGCTTGGGAATCGTCTTCTCGCCCAAGTCGATTCGTCGAATGAACAAGCAACAACCGAACTGGCCAACATTCTGAGCGCGATCGAAAACACTGATTCCGTTGATTTGGAAACACAAAAAACGGAATTAGCCAGATGGTCTCGCGAAAACGAAGACGCCTCCAAACGTACGGTGATCTCCGCGGCGCCCGTTGTCCAGTCCGGAGTTCCCGAGCCTCGCAAGTCAATTCCCGCTGCTGCCGAAATCAAGAATGAAGCGCTGCAGCGGAATCACGAAGACAATCTTTCCGAGCAGCCACCTCTGAGTCACTCGTTTATCCAACGAAATTCGATTGCAATCCTGGCTACAACTGCAGTGTTTTGTCTGGCGGTGCTCTCGGGAACTGCCTGGATCGTGATGTCGCCCGTTAACGGAGCAGAAAAATCCCGCCAAATCGCGACGAAAGGCGCTTTGGAAGGACCCGCGACTCTGTCCGTTGCGGGCGTAATTGACGAGAAACGGACTTCCGCTTCCCAATTGTCGCCGATCAAGAGTGATCGGGAGCATGAATTCAAGACACAATCGGCCAAGCAAATCAATATGACCAAAGCTCTTGAGGAAGCGAAAGCACAACTTGAATCCGGGCACATTGGAAAAGGCGAAACCCCGACGCCGGAGGCTCCTGCCGAAAAGCCGGTAACCGAATTGAAACCGGCCCCGCCCAACGCTGCAGTTCCCAAAGAGACGATTACAGAGACTCCTGTCACTCCCGCAGACCCTCCTCCGGTGGCAAAAGCTGAAATAACTGATTCATCGTTGAAACAACCGGAAACAACGGAAGCGTCTCCTGCGAAAGAACCGGAAGTCGCGAACGAACCTCCGGCAAAACAACCGGAAATCGCGAAACAGCCCCCGGTGAAAAAACCGGAACCCAAGAAAACCGTGTTGACAGAAGAACAACTGGCCAAACCGTTTCAAGACATGCCCCGTGCTGCCGATTTGGGGGACATCGCAAGTACCGTGCCCCAACAGCTGGGTAAAGTTTACATCCCTGACAATATCCTGATGGCATGTGAGTTGATTAGCGGACGTGAAATCTCGAAATCAAAGTTTATTTTTGAATTGGAAAGGCCTCCTGAAGAAGATCAAACCTGGTTCGTTAATTTCAGAAAGCGAAAAAGTGCGCCCACTGAAAAGATCGGCGCTTTTTCAAGAGTTGATGACGCGTTCAATTTCCAATGGGAACCTAACGCGGTTGAAAACGACAGCTACAATTACATCCGAAACTGTGTGCTAAAACTGACGGGTGCTAATCAAGCATCACAATTTGTCAATCTACGGACTGCTGTTGCCATTGAGGGTCTATTCATCGATGCCGCTCAGGGTTCGGCGCGAATCGAGAGTGAGATCAATTGGCTGCCCAATCCAGAAAACCTGATCATCGAAGTTGATTTACCGTCATATCAGGGCGTACCCAAGATGTATCCATATCCGCCCACACGACAAATTCGCAAAAACCAACCGGTCAATTTGCTGTTCAGCGAGACGGCAAGAAACAACTTTCTTTATCTGGAGGTTTCAGCAGATTACCGAAAGGAATTTCGCGTCCAGGTCTCACTGCTATTCAATCAAGGTAACGGGAAACCCGTGCCAGTCGACGCAAATTCACTCGCCGAAATCGTCGCGAGACTGTCGTCGATTTCAGAAGTTGCTACCGCTGAATCTCAACAAGTCGACAAGGCCGAGCGTCCCTCGGAAATAAAAGCGGAAGACTTCGAGAAATTGAAAAAGAACTACAAAAAGGCGGCAGAAGAAGCGCTCGCCCTGAAAACGGCCGCTGTGAAATTCCAGGAGTTCATCCCCAATCTGTATGGCAAACAGATTCCACTTCGAGTCTTTTTCAGGTTGGACAATCACGAAATTGTTCTGGCCCAAAGCTCAGAAAATTAACCGGCCACCTTCATCGATTGGCCGTACGAGATTCTAATTGTCCTGGCTGAAGGTTCGAAAACGAACGTCACCTGTCAAGAACTCACATTCTCCCTTGTAATCGGCACATGATTCGAATTGGCATTATTGGAGCCACCGGCTACACGGCGCTCGAACTGATCAGGATTCTGGACCGACATCCTCACGCCAGGATCACCAGAATCACATCCCGAGAATCAAGCGGCAAACAAGTCGGCGAGGTTCATTCGAGCTTGAGACATCTTGCAGAGCTTGAGTTTAAGCAGTATGCGTTTGCTGACTTCAAACAAAATGTCGATTTTTCGTTTAGCTGTTTGCCACATGCCGCTTCCGCCCCGATTGTTGAAGAACTTGTCGCCGGAGGAATCAAGACGGTCGATTTCAGTGCCGACTATCGTCTGGATGATGTTGCGAGCTTTGAGAAGTGGTACGAGGTTGACCATCCTGCACCACAGAGACTTGGCCAGGTACCGTATGGAATTCCGGAACTGTTCGAATCTGACATCCGTGAAGCAATTCTGGTAGCTAATCCCGGATGTTTCCCAAGCTCGGTGGTCATTCCACTGGCGCCGATTATTAAGGCCGGATTGATCGAAGCCTCGTCGATCATTGTCGATTCAAAAACCGGGATTTCCGGGGCGGGAAGGAAGGCCAAATTGAAGTTTCATTTTCCGGAATGCAACGAATCGGTCACAGCCTATGCCATCGGACAGCATCGACACGAACCAGAAATGGATCAAATCCTAAAACGATGGAGCGGCAAATCGACGGAGATCATTTTTTCACCCCACCTGATACCGATGGATCGAGGCATTCTCTCGACTATTTATGCTCGGCCCGCAAACGGTGCGACGCCACGGCAAATGTTGACCACC
>JAHEJI010000237.1 GCA_024638965.1 Planctomycetaceae bacterium | reverse complement strand
CGCTTGGCCGGGACCGTTTTAACTAGGCCAATCTTGAATTGGCTTGGTTCCAAAGCCTGGTCGAGAACAGGTAAATACGTGTAGCGCAACCTGCTGATGCCACCGTTTCGTTCGCTCTTAAGCTAGCTCTGTGGGCTCTCAAATAATATTACAGCTTGGACTGGTCTCGCGCGCTTCGCTGCGCGAGAGGAACGACGCCTATTGATAGGCAGTTGTTAATTCGTGTGGGTGTGACTTTCATCCAGCCATTGCCAGTGACGGAGTTCAACTCCGTGCCGAATCCATTCGATCCTACACCCCGCAGCCTCGGCTACAACGGAACGGACATGTTCTCCCCGGAGGTGGACTACGGGGTCGAAGAACCGGACTTGCCACGATACCTGAAGACGGTCAACCAGTTGTTGGCAGATCGCGGTCGACCACCGCTTGCTCTGCAGGACTTGGTCCCGCAAGTCAATCAGCTGAAAGCCTTCGTTGATTTGTGCCATCTTTATGGAATGGCTGTCATCTTCGACGTGGTTTACAACCACGCGGGCGGATTCTTTGGTGACACGCAAAATCTCTACCAGTTCCGGGATGAGAGGGGAGGGCAACTCTACTTCACGCCAGATGGCTGGGCGGGCGGTTTGATTTTTGATTTTGACAATGACGGTGTGCGGCAGTTCCTGATTGACAACGCGCGCTTCTTCCTTGACGAGTACCATGTTGACGGTTTCCGCTATGACGAGGTCTCCGTCATGGACCGTTTCGGAGGTTGGCACTTGTGTCAAGATCTCACGAGCACGGTCAAACATCATCGACCAGCGAGCTTGCATCACGCCGAGTTTTGGACCGACCAACAGTTTTGGGCCGTTCGTTCGAGCGAGGAAGACGGGGCGGGCTTTGATACCGTGTTGTCACCAGGAATTCGAGACGCGGTGCGAAATGCGCTTGAGCAGGCCGCAGTTGGAGCCGACGCGCCGGTGAACCTGGATGCTGTCCGCGATTCGTTGAGACGCCCGTTTGGGTTCGCAGCGGCCGGCCAAAATGTACAGTGCCTGGAAACGCACGACCGTCAGCGAGTCCAGAACGACAATGATCGCGAACCACGGATTGCGTCGCTTGCGGATTCCACCGATTCGCGTTCCTGGTATGCCCGCAGCCGCTCACGGGTCGCCAACGGTTTGTTGTTGACGGCCCCCGGCCTGCCGATGCTGTTCATGGGACAGGAATTCCTGGAAGACAAGTTCTGGACGGACGATCCGGACAACCATTCGGGCCACCTGATCTGGTGGGACGGCCTCAACAGTGATCGCTCGATGCAAGATCACTTGAAGTTCACGCGCGATCTGATCTGGTTGCGGCGGAGGCATCCCGCGCTTCAGAGCGAATCCGTCAATCCGTTTTATGTTAACAATGACAACCGCATTCTTGCTTTTCATCGTTGGGTTGAAGGCATCGGTCGCGACATCGTCGTTGTTGCCAGCCTCAATGAATCGACGTTCAATCAGTACGAACTCGGCTTCCCACAATCGGGCCGTTGGCTCGAAGCCTTTAACAGCGATTATTACGACCATTTCCCCAACCCGTGGACTGCCGGTAATGGCGGGGCCATCGTAGCTTCGTCGCTTCCTCGCGACGGAATGCCCTCATCTGCCATGATCCGCATTCCGGCGAATAGTTTGTTGGTGTTCTCACGCGACCGTGGGTAATTGGAGCAGTTCCAAAATTGATTTGCACTTGTGTCATCCTGAACCGAGGCACGAGGCGAAGGCTCTCAGTGAACCAGCGTGAGATTCTCCAGTCGCCGGCTCCTTCAGAATGACTGAGGTTGAATACCAATTTTTGAATTGTTCTAGATGGGCGGCGCCAAATTCTAGTTCAATGACAATTGAGACAATTGTTTCTACACTTTTGTGATGATGATTACTGCTCGTCGCCCAGCGTGTACTCGACTGGACCGTCGTCTGTTCTGATTTCAAAATCGCCAACACCACTGACCTTTTGGTCTACATGCGTTGGGTTGCCGTAGCAATGAACGTCGCCAGCTCCGGAGATTCTTGCCTTGATCGATTCCGAAGCATAGACATTGGCATCGCCAACTCCGGAAATTCTGACGCTCGCCGTCTCGGCATACAAATCCCGTAAATCAGCATCTCCGGCTCCGCTGATCGAGGTTGTCAAGTTCTTAACGTATCCGTTCGCGTTGACGTTTCCGGCACCACTAATGGACAAATCCAGTTCATCGCCGACCACGTCATTGATGTTCAGATCGCCTGCTCCGCTGACGCGGGCGGCCGTCAAATGAGGTACCGTAATATCTACGTTCAATCCAGTCTTCGGTTTGATTCTCCCGCGCGGTTTGATTTTGAGCTGGCCGTTTTCAACTTGAGTATCGACATGGGAGAGAAGATTATTGTCGGTCGTGACTCGGACCGTTGGCTTGCCTCCGACGGAAACATTGCCGGCGAAAACGTTTACCGTTCCAAATCCGGACAAATTGACTTCTTCGAATGGTTCCACCTGGCGATACTCGGTACGGCTAACTCCCGAGCCAGGAATACCAGGACGCAAAGCACCGCATCCGGAGAGAAACAAAATTAACAGCAGTGCTGGCAGTCGAGTTGACACGAAGGGCCCCATTTTGTTTTGGCAAACTTTTATGCGAACGGAATCATCAGTAATATCGGCTTTTTCTAACAAGTTGTTTAAATACTGTTCTTTGCCCAGAAAAGCGACAGCAGTTTCAAATTCTTTGAAATCTGTCGCGTTTTAGGGCTGAGCGAAAAGGCTCTCGTTGGTGAGGGCCATGTTCTCGTTTAACCGCGTGCCCATTGGGCCACCCGCGGGGGCGTTGCCCACGCGGTTAAACGACTTTCCTCTATGGGTTAATGACACAGTATTTGCCAAAAGTGGCGCTGTCCAACTAGGCCTGATTTGGATTTCTGCGCGATACGTTTTGACGGGCAAGAGTGCCCATCCTACAAGCGCCGACTCTTCCGGTTTATGCACATTTTTTCGAATGGTCGCAATAATTGGCTCTTCGCCAGTGTTCTGAATGAGTTGTTTGCTTGCAACCGATGAAGCTCGTACCGATGCGAACATACATTACCGCACCTTTGGATAAGAAACCGAGCTAATGCAAATCAACCAGCATCACGTGAAAAAATTCATCAGCCGATTTCTGGGAATATTGTTTTTTGCAGCCATATTTTGCGTGACTTCGGACTGCCAGGCGCAGCGCCCACGCGGGTTGTTTGCCCGTGGTGCCCGGGTTCACCACCATGCTCGTCATCACGACACTCGTGTTGAACAGGGCGCGGTCGAAAACAACCGTTTTCCCCGACGACACCGAACCCCGGCAACGCCTCGTTTGCAGAACGCGCAGAATTCACGAAATGACGGAACTTTTGAAGTCTTTCCAAAGTTCATTGGTGGCTTTCACTCCAGTCATTACACCAACCTTGGCCTTCCAACTGGCGATCTGGGCTTTCGAGGGAATGGCCTATACTGGGCTCCCTGGTAGTCGCGACGTATTCCAATAGCACTGGAAAACGACGTTGTGATCAATGAATCAGGCAATTCAATTGCCATTGACGGCGCCACGCCTGACTTTTATTCTCCGTGCAAATTCTCGAATTGATTTGAATTTGTTTGGAGTCCAAGCATGCTACGAAGCACGGCCTTGCTGATCTCATTTACAATTGGCCTATTGGCGGCAGCCACAATTTCCGCGGATGACCAATTTGCCCCTACCGATGTGATCGGAAACAGGTTCAAGTTAAAAATGAAAGGCGATACGCCAGATCGTCGCATGGAATATGTGGGCACAATCAAACAGATCGACCAACAATCCGTTGTTTTGAGTGACGTTACTCAGTTCGGTGCATCTGAACGAGGTGTCCCATTTTTGAGTAATCTGAGTCATGCTGACCGATTATTTAAGAACGTTGGGCCAGCGCCCAAAAAACTGGATTACGGAATCGTTCTTCGCCTCGATGAAATTGATACGTGGGAGCGGGTCGAATCAGAATCAAAAAATAGCGCAAAAAAATATGCGGCCGTTCCACAACGGGTCGATCGATCGAACCGAGAGGCTCGACTCAAACGCATCAACCACTGGCTCTCTCAAGACCGTGGCCTCTCCGTAGATGAACGCCGCGCGGTTGTTAAAGAACTCGATCTGTTGCGAGAATCGATTTCCAAAGAATAATCATCAGCTGATTCGAAATCGCCAAGTGATAGCCAAAGCGTTTTCTAAAAAAGCACGAGAGATCCTTCAGTCGCTTAGACTGCTTCAGGATGACCTGACCGTTTTTTCGATTTCCCGTTTGACAGTATCAGGTTTCAACCGGCCTCTAGACATGAGAGATGATATCGACGATCTTTTCTGATAACGAATCACGCTATTGGAGGATTACAATGCCATTGGATCAGAAAATCGATTACGTGGAATTCCCGGCAGTTAACTTCGACGCAATTGAGTCTTTTTATTCAAACACCTTCGGCTGGTCTTTTACGGACTACGGCCCGGAGTACCGATCATTTTCAGAAGGAAAACTCAACGGCGGTTTTTTCAAATCTGAGCTTCAATCGAGTACAGCAAATGGTGCTGCGCTGATTGTCCTATTTGCTAACGATCTTGAGGCAACAAAGGAAAAGGTGCTTACCAATGGAGGCAGCATCTGCAAGGAGATCTTTTCGTTTCCAGGTGGGCGACGATTTCAGTTCCATGACCCCCACGGCAATGAACTCGGCGTTTGGTCCGACAAATAGCACAGATTAAATGCGGATCAAAGCATTAGCCGCTGGGCTTCTCGCGAACAGATATGGCAGCCAGACCGTCAGGGTCGACGTATTGTGCGAGCCGAGCACCGAACACATCCTTGGGCTCTTGTAAACAAGGCAGATTTTGCTCGACCATTCGTTGGCCGGTGATTACAAAACGTCTATTGTCCGCATTATTTGGGAGCAACGACGTCTCAAAACCGACGTTTGGAACCGGATTGGAAAATGCGGGATTGAATAACGATGCTCCACCGTCGAAGATAATTGAATTGGCGACCAGCTTTTTGCAAATTCACGCGCGAAGACAAAACAACGATTCATTCAAAATGGCAAACCCAGGTAAATCGAAGCACCGCCGTTTCTATCTTATTATCGCATTCATCGTTCTGATACCTGTCCTTTTTTTGGCGGCAACCAGTTTGTTTTCTTCCAAACCGGAAAACCTCGGCGTCGTGCAGGGTCGACTTGCTGCTTGCCCTTCGTCACCTAATTGCGTGTCAACTCAAGCGACAGACGACGAGCACAGAATTGAGCCGATCGAATTCTCTGGATCGACCGATGAAGCAATCGAGGCGATCAAGGCCGCACTGGGTTCCTTTTCTGGGATCAAGATCGCATCGGAAGACAAAAATTATTTGCGCGCAGAAGCGACAAGTTTCGTTTTTCGATTTGTTGATGATATCGAATTCTTCGTGGACGAGAACAAAAACTTGATTCATTTTCGTTCAGCGTCCAGAAGCGGGCATTCCGATTTTGGAGCCAATCGAAAAAGAATGGAGAAATTTCGTGCCGCATTCGAACAATCAATCAAATGATGTTTGAGATATCGACGTGTAGGCACGACGACTGTGATGAGCAACACTTCGGTAGTTGACCCTATTTTTTCTTGATCATTCGGTATCCGGCCAGTAGCAACACCGCGCCTCCGACGGCGATCAAAAAGCTGCGGAAATCAAAGCCGTCGACGGTGCCAAATCCCAAGAACGTTCCTATGAATCCGCCAACAATTGCTCCACCAATTCCAAGCAGGATTGTGATGACGCATCCACCAGGATCATCACCCGGCATCAGAAGTTTGGCCAAAACTCCCGCGATGAGACCGAAAACGATCCAAGACAGGATCCCCATGTCAATTTCTCCAGTTAATTAATAAATGTATGGCTGCCGTTTTGCCAGTCGTCGAAACTCCAATATATCGTGAGACTTCAGAAGCCCGAATCCAGCCGACCAAACTCTCACGAATCCGGCTACCAATTTCCGGACACCCTCAATTTCTTTGAATTGGAAAAAGACCAACAACCAGTTCACCTCAGGAAATCCAGCATTTTCTTCACGCTTTGATAACCAACCGCCTTGCGAACAACCTCGCCATTACTGTCAAGCAGAATCAATGTCGGAAATGCCTCGACCTGATATTTGTCTTTCAGTTCTTTTTGTTCATCACCGTCAAGCTTGACGAATATAAATTCGTCTGCTTTTTCAACAACTGGCTTTGCCGTATAAACCAGTTGGTCCATGACTCGGCAGGGTCCGCACCAGGTCGTGACAAAGTCGACGACGACACGTTTTTGTTCAGTTCGAGCGGTTGTTAAAGCCTCTTCCAAATCCTTCGCAAATGTCACGGGCTTCGCAGCTCGAGCGTATTCGCGATCCAGTCGGTAAGGGTCCATTCGCTTTCGATCGTCTTCTTCAGAAATTCCCAAATCAAATGCGCGCACTGTAATCGACTGGCCGTGTTCGGGGATGTCTGAGACCTGAAAAGCGATTCCGTCCAGCCATGCATGTTTTCCAATCGAACTCGTTGAATTGCGAGACGAATAGGCCTCCGCAGACGTTTGCCCAAGTCCCCAAGCGTCTCGCTCATTGAAAATACCATCCGAATTCCTGTCGGAGACGACAGCAGTACACGTCTGGTTATCGAACTCAAAAACACCCTCATGCCAGCCTCTTCGACTCCAACGAATGATCTTCTCTGGGCTTTCTTCTTGTGGATCAACAACGTACCACAGTGAAAACGGATAAGGCCGAGTTGATTCGCCGGCAAAAGGCAACTCAACGGACAATTTAAACGAGTACCAGTATTTTTTTCGCGTCAAACTGGGCGTCACTTTAAATGCCTCTTCGTCGCTAAAGTGGTCATCAGAATTCAGATCAATATGAAGCACTCCGTCTCCACCTTGTTTTGGTTCGAGCAACAATTCCAGCCTGACTCGTTTGAGTTTTCCAATCCTGAATTCACCAACCAACGCATCGTCCTGGGTTGTCAACGGAACCTTATTTCCTTTCGGCGACCAGCCAATACCTCGCTTTCCAGATTCACCCATCGGTGTCAGATTGATCTTGATATCTCCTAACTCAATCGCGGCCAATAACCTTTCGCTCGGAGCATAGACAATCGGCTCTTCTTTTTTTGAGTTAACGCTGTTTGGTTCTTGAGCAAACAGGACGCTGGCCATCGATAACAAGCAACAAAAGGTAAAGCAAACATTTGCGTAAAAACGTTTCCGTTGATCAGTTGAGATTTGCATTTGTCGATTATGCGTATCGAGGAAATTGACGAATTCGTTGGCCATCGTAGCAAACCTGGTGGCGGGATCAATCGAATCAAGTCAGATGCCATGTTCCATTAGGCCGGATGCTTCGGATTTTCCTGCGGCGATTGCGAATCCTGATGAAAGTAAAAGGACAACGATCAACAACAAAACGTTAGATTCTAGAACCCTGACAACCGACTCATCGGTGAATATTACTTCAACAACGATCGCAAACCCAAATGCAGCGGCAAGCACATGACTGGTAACCTGTAACATCGCTACTTTTTGGATTTTGTTTACAAGTCCCGGGTTGTTTGGATCGTGAACCGCGATGATTGACGGCACAATAAGACTTGCAAATGGTAGCCAGAGCACACTGACAATACCGGTCACGAAGCACATCGCACTCTTGACAACGATTAAGAGCGTTAGGACCACGGCACATGTGTTTTGATCGCCGCGGGCAACAGCTGGCCGGATAAGAGTTAACGGCCAATACCGGTCAAGAGCTCGGATCTTTTTCTGGTGTGCGATTCGCCCAACTGACATCAGCCACCGATGACTGGCAATCCGCGACCCGATCCAGAGCAGAAGCAGTGAGCCAAGCTGCGCCAATAAAAACGCAATCAAGAAATGAGTCAGCATTCTCACTTCCCAAGATTCATAATTTGCAAATCAGATTTGATGTATTGTAGCCCGGTTGCGACGCGAGAGTTAGCTACGGGCTGCCTATCACATGCAGAGAGCGCAACGCAAGCTCAAAAACTCGATTTCGAGAATCGCAAACTGATGATGTTGTTTGAGCAGTCGTACC
>JAHEJI010000236.1 GCA_024638965.1 Planctomycetaceae bacterium | reverse complement strand
GTCTTCGAGCAAACGAAGACGATCGTCGTGCGATTCAAATTCGCTTTTCCATTCATCGGGGTAATGGCGTTTCATATAGGCGACACGATCAGCGACGGATTGAGCCGCCAGATCCTCGTCTAGCCAGTCGCCATGTTCCCGATTGTCTTCAACGCCTTTTTCCTGTCGAAAACTTTCACAGACAAATAAGCGGCCCCGAAAGTCGACATCAATCGCGACCGGGTTGGCCACATCGGGTTCCGCCGCAAATAGAGTGGCGACTAAATTTGCCGGAAATTTGAACTGTGCGATTGCGTTCTGACCTTCGTCGGTGGCCTCTGCGACGACCGGTTCCAAGGGCTCGGCGTCTTGCGAGAAAGAGCCGTTCGTTACAGCAATCCAGAAAACCAATCCAACTTGCCACACCAAACCTTTTTTCAAGTACCGTGCTTTCAACATTGCCACCATTTTCCGAGATCGCGTTTTTCCACCAAATCTGCCGATTTGTAACACAAATTGGCAAAAATGAATTCTACTTCGATAAGTCTAATCGTTCTTCTTCGACCGTGAACATGCTGCAGGGTCAGTCCGCCGCGGCGTACGGACACGAGTCTGGGACAGGCTCGTCTACTGTTGGTCAGCCTGGCCCAGGCTGACACGAGTTGGGACAGCATCGTTTAAAAAGAATTCACATTTGGTTGATAGCGAGAATTTTGATCCCTCAATGGTCGCTTACTGCAAAAATCGCCTCCGCTTTTGTGCGGGGACCAAAACTGGGCCGATCGGCAAAAACCGTTGATTCCTTCGGAATTGCGCCTTGACCGCTAGCTCACGACCGCGATCATTTGCTTGAGTTCAAGCTATCGGTGTCCAAGGGTCGGAAAATAGACAAGATTGCTGTGATTTCATCTGGCTTCGGTGTCGAAAATGCCCTTCCGTCTGTGGCTTAATCAACTAAGATTAGGGCTTCGCTCTAATCTTCCATGCGGTACGGCCGCTGTCGAAGTGGCTTGATTGACTCGAACCCAAGCTAACTCGATGGAAGTCTTCATTGATACAGGATGTGAACCTGACGAAGTCTTGGCCGCACTATCATTTGGATTGCCAGTTTTGAAGCATTGAATGCGACAAAACGATCAAATCCAACAAACGAAGAATTACTGTCGGGAACGTGCATCCTGACAACTGTTATTAACCACGAAGACGATTAACGATTGTCAATTTTGACGGTGCTTAGATGAACCTTAAGAAACTGCGGAACATTGGAATTTCTGCTCATATCGACTCGGGAAAAACAACGCTGAGCGAACGTATCTTATTTTTCACTGGCCGAATCCACAAAATGGAAGAAGTGCATGGTGGCGGTGACGGTGCGACCATGGATCACATGGAGCTTGAGAAAGAGCGAGGCATCACGATCACCAGTGCAGCGACAACCGTTTCTTGGGGCGATCATACCATCAACCTGATCGATACGCCGGGCCACGTGGACTTCACAGTTGAAGTTGAACGTTCGCTACGTGTGCTCGATGGTGCGGTTCTGGTTTTATGCGCCGTCGGAGGCGTTCAGGCTCAATCGTTAACCGTAGATCGTCAAATGAAGCGTTATCACATCCCCCGGATTGCGTTCATCAACAAGATGGACCGCACCGGCGCCGATCCGTATAAAGTCGTGGGGCAAGTTCGTAACAAACTTGGCGCAAATGCCGTACTGATGCAACTGCCCATTGGTGCCGGCGAAACCTTCAAAGGCGTAATCGACCTGTTGAAGATGAAAGCACTTTACTTTGACGGCGACAAAGGCGAAATCGTCCGCGAAGAGGACGTTCCCGAAGCTCAGCTGGAGGAAGCCCAAGCAGCTCGCCAGGAAATGCTGGAAGCCTATTCCATGTTCAGCGACGAACTCATGGAATTGCTTTTGAGTAACGAAGAAGTTCCGGCTAGGCTCCTGAACAAAGTCATGAAATCGGCGATTCACCTACAAGAGATCACACCGGTTTACATGGGAACCGCATTCAAGAACAAAGGCGTTCAGCCTTTGCTCGACGCTATTTGTGCGTATTTGCCTTCGCCTGAGGATCGCGAAATCAAGGCCAAAGATTGGGAAGATCAATCGAAAGATTATCCACTTGAGCCCAACAACGATCTGCCGTTCGTGGGAATGGGATTCAAAATCGTGGAGGAAGCATTTGGTCAATTGACTTATATGCGGATCTACCAGGGCAAGATCAAAAAAGGGCAGATGTACATCAACCAGCGGACCGGCAAAAAAGACCGTTTCAGCCGAATTCTGCGGATGCATTCGGACAAGCGTGAAGAACTCGATGAAGCGGGTGCGGGTGATATCGTGGCGGTGATGGGCGTCGATTGTGCTTCTGGTGATACCTACGCGCAAACGCCGAAAATGTGTTCGCTTGAGAACATGTACGTACCCGATGCAGTCATCAAAGTCGCGGTTGCCCCTGCAGAACGATCCAATGCTGAAAAGCTCGGTAAAGCGTTGCAGCGATTCCGCAAGGAAGATCCAACTTTCAAGGTTTCGACTGACGAAGAGACGGGTGAGACGATTATGGCTGGGATGGGTGAACTTCACCTTGAGGTTTATATCGAACGAATTCGACGCGAGTACAATCTCGAAGTTGAAGTCGGTGCCCCGAAAGTCAGTTATCGCGAAACTCCGACTCGGCCGGTTGACTTCGATTACAAGCACAAAAAGCAATCGGGAGGTTCCGGTCAATTCGCTCATATCAAAGGAACGTTGGAACCGTGGGAACCAGAAGAAGAAGGCGATGAATCAACGTTCAATTTCGAAGAGTCGATCGTCAGCGGCCGAATTCCCAAGCAGTTCATACCGGCTGTTAATAAGGGTCTCTTGACTGCGATCGTCAAAGGAACGCTGGCCGAATACCCCGTGGTTGGTTTGAAATGTCACTTGCAAGATGGTTCGTATCACGACGTCGATAGTTCGGAGATGGCTTTCCAAACGGCGGCCCGCGGCATGTTCCGTGAGTACATGCCCAAGACCGCGCCCGTCATCCTTGAACCGGTGATGAAAATTGAAATCGAATCGCCGGAGAATTTCCAAGGCGGTATCGTTGGCGATTTGACATCCCGACGTGGAATCATGGAATCGACGGATGTTCAACCCGACGGTTCAGTGATTATCGTCTGCGAAGTTCCGCTTAGCGAAACTTTCGGATATATGACCGATCTTCGCAGCATGACGCAAGGACAAGGAACATTCTCGATGGAGCTAAAAGGCTATCGAAGGGTACCTGCCATGGTCCAAGAAAAGATCATCAACGATCGCAAAGCTGAAAAAGAAGCGAAACTGGCTAAAGCGTAATTGCCAGAATCCAGTTTTGATAATGAATATGCCTGGTAGGTATCTACCGGGCTTTTTTTTGCTCGACCAATCCATGATGCCCCGCGTTCATTCCTGCTTGTTATCCACAAGTCGGCTCGCAAAAACGTGGGCCGGACGCTCCGCGGTCGGCACGGCGTCATCAGAGGTCTGTTGCCGAGTCTGTCCCAGACTCGGAAGCCGCGGTTCAGCCGGGGCAGGCTGAGCTACAGTTAGGTTACGAAGTTCCGCCGGCCACCTATCGTGGACCGGGCGCTCCGCGACCGGAATCGGCGTCACGGAGTGCCGCCGCCATAAGCCTAACAACTTTTGACAGATGGTTTCTTAAAATCGACCTTTGAGAATCCCCCTTCGTTGGTTCTAATGGCCCCCCAAATTCCAGCCCAAATCAGAATCGACCGTGACGGCGTTCAACAAGACAACCGTAATCGCCCAAGGCAAGAACAAAAGTAACTTAGCCAGTTCGATTGACGTACATATCATCGATGCTATTGTCCGATTGTTTGAAACTCGTCCCGTTCAGATTCTGCTGATCTATTTCATCGGGCATATCGTTTTTCGATCCTTGCTGCCAATCTCGATTGGGTTCGACGAAGGCGAACAGTTCATCGTCACACAGATGTTCGCCTTGGGTTATAGCTCGCAACCGCCTTTGTACGATTGGTTGCAACTGCTTTTTTTTAATGTCTTTGGCGTAAACAGTTTCGCCATGATTTTGCTGAAACAATCCATTCTTTTGGCGATATTTTTGACGGTCTATGCGATTTGGAGAAAAACGGGATTGTCAGTTGCGCTGGCTTCCGGCTGTATGTTTTCTTCGTTCCTGCTTACCGAAGTCGGTTGGGAGTTACAACGCACCAGAACTCATCTCTCGTTGGCCGTTTTGATGGCCGCGCTATTCGCATTGATTTCATTGACGGTTTTTCGCAGCAGGGAAAATCAATCAACCAGGATTCGAACCGCAATGCTTTATTCGGCACTCGGCGTTGTGGTTGGAATGGGATTATTGGCCAAATATAACTTCATTGTCCTGCCAATGGGTCTGGCGTTCGCGGCTTTATTTAAACCAAAATTTCGTAAAAGCGTTTTGTCGCCCTGGATTTTGTTGACGCTTGCGTCCGCCACAGTCGTGTTTCTACCGCATGGCTTGTGGATCTTTGAAAACCTGGATTTTGTGAACTTGGAGTCGGACAGCAAATTTGGTTTGGAGTTGTCATCGGGATTTGTGTCAACACGTCTTCACAGCGTTTGGGCGATTGTAGTTGCGACATTTCAGTTTTATCTGCAGGCGATCATCATCCTCGCGATCTTGCTGCTTGATTGGAGAGACTGGAAATATTCCTCGACCAAAGTCATTAACGATCTTGATGAAACGACTCGACGAAACGTTGATTGGATTGGATTGGGTTGTGCGATGGCATTTGGCGTCATCTTCCTGATTGTTGTTAGTTTTGAAATCACAGTCGTGCGAAATCGCTGGCTCGTACCGGCAGGTTTCTTGTCGGTTGCGCCAGTTCTGCTGCGAACAAGAGTGTTTTACGGTCCCAATGTCAAACGAATTTACTGGCTGGTGGTTTTGACTATTCTCGTGATCGGCTCGATCGTAATGGCCAAAAATTGTTTGGAGGTTTCCAGCCAAAAAGGCAGTAGTGCAGACTTACCAGCACTCGCGGGGCCAATTTGGGAGGACGCGTTGGAAGCTTCGGATCAATTGGTTGTAATTATTGATGACCAACGAGTGGCGGGGTTGATACGCATGCAATATCCAAGCGTCAGGATCGTTGCCCCGAATTATATGTCGCCTGTCATTAACTTGAACGATCGAATTATTGTGATTGCCGAAACTGAAAATGGCGAATTTCCTGATGAGATCCGCGAATTGATTAATGAGCAATTCCCCGCCAAAATACTTGGTCCGTTAAGTCGGCTGAACGCAACCGGAACGGCCCCGGAAGATGAGACGCCGTGGAACATTGCACGGCTGGAGACCAATGCGGAGTTCGAAATTGGGAACGCGGAATCACTGTCGCCTTCGCAACGCCAAGGCGCGAAGCGCAAAAGCGAATGAAAAACTCACCAAACGATTCAAAGCACAATCGGGAAGCGTGGGATAAAGTCGCCTTGGCTGATGACAAATGGTTTCGCTCTTGCACCAGCGAAGAAATCAATCGTGCTCGCGGTGGCGATTTGCGAATCAAGCTCACGCCGACGAAAAATCTCCCTCTGGAATGGCTGCATTCAATCTCCAAAAAAAGAGTCCTATGCCTGGCCGGCGGGGGAGGGCAGCAAGCCCCGTTGATTGCAGCAACAGGCGCACAAGTGACAGTCTTTGACATAAGTGAAGCCCAACTCGCTCGCGATCGCGCCGTTGCGGAACGCGAAAGCCTGGCATTGGCAACGGTCATTGGCGACATGCGAGACCTATCCGCATGCGAAGACGAGTCGTTTGATTTAATTGTCAATCCGACGTCCGTCTGTTATTGCTCGGATGTCTTGCCGATCTGGCTTGAGTGTTTTCGTATATTGAAACGGGGTGGTGAATTGATCGCCGGAATGATCAACCCCATTAACTACCTTTTTGATGCCCGCCAGCGCGACGCCGGGAAACTGGTCGCCCGTCACAAGATTCCTTATTCCGATCTGGACCTCGATGAAGAGGAAAGAGCTGAGTTGATCGGAGCCGAAAATCCGTTGTCTTTTGGACACACGCTATCTGACTTGATCGGCGGCCAAACCGACGCTGGATTTCAAGTAACGGGCTTTTTCGAGGACCGCTGGGGCGACAAGGATAAGCTAAGCGACATGATTCCTGTCTTCTTGTGTACCAAAGCGACGAAACCATAACGGTTTGCGACGACTAATTGGAAAGCGCCATATTCGGCCTCTCGCACGGAAAAACACGTTGTTCCACGCACCTTTGTGCGGCAAGGCGCTCGCCGCCAGTTCGATGCAAAGAAACCTGCCTCTCACGCCATGCCGCTCAAAGAGAAAGTGGCGCTGTCCACCTAATCCATCGGCATTTTGCAAACTCACGGTTGACTATTACACTGTAGTCTCCCAATGCGGAATGCGGAATTCGGAGTGCGGAATGCCCCTCGCGGCCAATCATTTCGGACGACACATGAATCCTGTGACCCACGGAGTTTTCAATGACCATTAATCGACGTTCATTCATCCAGACCTCCGCCCTTGCGGGTACGGCCCTGGCGATGCCAGCCGTTTCTTACGGGCGCGTTTGGGGTTCCAACGACAAAATTCGCTGCTGTGTGATTGGATTAAATGGGCGCGGCCGATCCCATATCGATGGTCTTAAAGAAAACGTAGTCGCGGTTTGCGATTGTGACGAGAAGATTCTTGGTGAACGAGCGGAGGGAAAAGACTTCGAGAAATTCGTTGATTATCGACAGGTCATGGATCACAAAGAAATTGATGCCGTTTCGATCGCAACGCCGAATCATACGCACTCAATCATTGGCATAGCTGCCGCGATGTCAGGCAAACATGTCTACTGCGAAAAGCCCGTTTCTCACAACGTTTGGGAAGGACGCCAACTGGCGGAGTCTGCCAACAAGTACGACGTTTTAATGCAATGCGGCACCCAGTCGCGATCGAGCAAAGCTCTGCAGGACGCCCAGCAATATGTAGCCGAAGGAAACCTCGGTCCGGTCAAGTACGCCGTCGGAACTTGTTTCAAGCCTCGCAAAAGTATCGGCAAGCTTGACAAGCCTTTGCAGATTCCCGAACACATAGACTACGACCTCTGGTGTGGTCCAGCTGATAAACGAGAACTTTATCGGCCAAGACTGCATTACGATTGGCATTGGGATTTCAATACCGGCAACGGTGACATGGGCAACCAGGGAATTCACCAGATGGACATTGCTCGCTGGTTCCTGGGGCACGACACAATCTCACCGCGCGTGCTCAGTATCGGCGGCCGGCTTGGATATGAAGACGCTGCGGACACGCCCAACACACAAACTGTGATTCACGATTACCCGGGTGCGCCGCTCATTTTTGAAACCCGTGGTTTACCAAAATCGAAAGAGTTCCAGAAAGATGGCTGGGCCGGAAACATGGACAATTATCGTGGTTCTGTGATCGGCGTGATTGTTCAATGTGAAAATGGACATCTCTTGATTTCAAATAGCTACTCTCAGGTAGCGGTCTTTGACAATGATGGACAGAAGATCAAGGAATTTAAGGGTGGCGGCAATCACTTTGCCAATTTCCTGGATGCGGTTCGCTCGAATGATCCCAACAAACTGAATGGCCCTATTCTGGACGGACATCTTTCGAGTGCACTTTGTCACACTGGCGGAGTTTCGCATCAACTAGGCCACAAGGCTTCACTCGCAGAAATCAATTCTGCGTTGGAAAATGAAAGCGATTTGTTTCGGACTTCTTTCGATCGGATGGTTGCGCATTTGCAAGCCAACGGAATCGACGTTAAGGAAAGCAAGGCGTTGACGCTGGGCCTTGATTTCAAAATGGATCCAGCCACCGAAGAAGTCATTGGTAACGAAGCAGCAAACGCGCGAATGGCTCGCGACTATCGACGAGGCTTCGAAGTTCCCACCATCGCCATGAAAGTGGCATCGTAACGCGAACGGTGATGGTCCGGGAGAGGGAAACGAAAAGATTCCTTGCGGAATCAACAACCCTCACCCGACGCTGAGACGTCGACCTCTCCCAAACTGAGATCGTGCGGCTTAGGAGTTCGGATTCTGCAAGAGTTTACGAGCATCAAATACTTTCCCTCTGGGAGAGTCGGGCTCTCAGGCCCGGAGAA
>JAHEJI010000001.1:30079-82931 GCA_024638965.1 Planctomycetaceae bacterium | reverse complement strand
TCGATCAGTGAGCCAAGTTAGAGACATTTTTTAAATGACCAATGACCAAGTTCAAATGACTAATGAACAAATCCCGATGTCGAATGTCCAATGACCGATGCTCCGATTTCCGACCTCCGAATTCCGACCTCCGACCTCGCTAATGCACTCTTTGGCCCGGTACAGCGCCTTTGTCAGGGCTGAGCAAAAACACGTCTTCACCGCCGGCGCCAGAAGCACAGACCATGCCCTCGCTCAAGCCAAACTTCATTTGGCGAGGCTTCAGGTTGGCAACCATCACCACCAATCGACCTTCCAGATCTTCCGGTTGGTAAGCCGCCTTGATACCGGCAAACACTTGTCGTTGATTGTCACCGCCAAGTGAAAGGGTCAGCTTCAAGAGCTTGCGGGCTTGTTCTACGTGTTCGGCTTTGACAACGCGGGCGATGCGCAAGTCGACTTTAATGAAGTCGTCAATCGTGCATTCTTCGGCTAGCGGTTCGTCTTTGAGCGGAACATCACTGTCACCGTACTTTTCGAGAACCGCCGCAAGTTCTGCCGGCGCATTCTCAAGAGCTTCTTCGGCTGCCTGTTCTGCTTTCGTTTCTTCAACCATGGCATCTATTTCCTTTAGTTCAATTCGTTTCATCATGTGTTTAAATTTGGCAACCGAAGTTCCCACCAGCGGCGTCTTTGATTGCTCCCAATTCTCAATGGGCGAATTCAACAATGCACCCGTCTTTGTAGCCAAATCAGGAATCACAGGAGCAAGGTAAATTACCAGTTGGCGAAACAGGTTGAGCGCTACGGTGCACACGTCCTGCAGCTCGCTCGCACGTCCGGGATCCTTTTTGATCGTCCAGGGAGCCGCGTTTTCCACAAATGGATTGGCTCGGTCTGCAAGCTCCAAGATTAGCCGCATTGCTCTACTGTATTCGCAGTTTTCGTAGGCATCTGCGATTTGATCACCTGTGTTGGCCGCGTATTCGAACAGGCCCCCGTCGTCGGGGTACGTTGCCGAGAGCCCGGTGTCTTTTACAAACTTCGCGCTTCGCGAGGCAAGGTTGACGACTTTGCCGACCAAGTCGGAGTTCACCTTGGCGGTGAATTCTTCCAGGTTCATGTCAATGTCGTCCAGTCGCGATCCGAGTTTGCTTGCATAAAAATAACGGAGGGCTGAGGGATCGAGGTGTTTCAAGTAAGTTGACGCTTTGACAAACGTCCCTTTGCTTTTTGACATCTTCTCACCGTTAACCGTCAAAAATCCATGGATGTGAACTTTGGTGGGCAAACTGAATCCGGCCGACTTGAGCATTCCGGGCCAAAAGAGTGTGTGAAAATACGTGATGTCCTTGCCCAGAAAGTGATGAATCTCGGTGTCGTCACTTCGCCACCAGTCAGCCAGGTTTTCGCCATTCTTCTCACACCATTGTTTGGTCGAAGCAATGTAACCAATCGGTGCATCAAACCAGACGTACCAGTAATTGCCTGGGCTGTCGGGAATCTCGAAGCCAAAATAGGGAGCGGGCCGAGAAATGTCCCAGTCTCGAAGTGGCTTTGAGCCTTCTTCGCTGTCAGGAACGCCCAGAAAATGCCCTTTTAGATAGTTGGCAACTTCCGGCTGCAAGTGATCTCCGGATTGCGTCCACTCGTCCAGGAAATTGTGAAGCTGTTCAAGTTCGATAAACAAGTGTTTGGCAGTTCGCACTTCGGGCTTCGTACCCGAAAGCGTGCTGACCGGATCGATCAGGTCTGCCGTGCCATAAGTCGTTCCACACTTGCTGCAATTATCGCCCGGTTGATCTTCCGCCTTGCAGTTCGGGCAAGTGCCCCGCACAAAACGGTCAGCCAGAAAGGTCCCCTGCTCGGCATCGAAGAGCTGTTCGACGTCTTTTTCTGTGACCAGACCAGCTTGGCGAATGGAATTCCAGATTTCGCCGCAAATTTCGCGGTTTTCTTCGCTATGGGTGCTACCGTAGTTGTCGAAGCTGATATGAAACCCGGCAAAATCTCGTTGATGATCTTCGCTCGCTTCGGCGATTACCTCTTCTTCGGAGCGGCCTTCATTTCGAGCCCGAATCATGATCGCCGTGCCGTGCGTATCATCGGCACACATGAAGACGCAATTGTGGCCGCGAAGCTTTTGAAAACGCACCCATATATCGGTCTGGATGTACTCGACAAGGTGGCCGAGGTGAATGGGTCCGTTTGCATAGGGTAACGCAGCGGTTACCAAAATCCTGCGTTTGCTCATAATAGTATCCGATGGAAGCGGCCTTTGGTTGGGCGGCTTTTAAGTGGTGTCAAGAAGAGAAGATTTTAGCCCAATATCGACTTCAGCGAAGGGTACAGCACGCTATGAAACCGCCGTATGAGATTGAAGACGTGAGTCAGATCTATTCACCGGGGCTGGTGATTTTTCGTGATTTGCTGGTTCACAATCTGCAAGAGATGATCCGTATCGCGGGTGGACCCGATCGCTTATGTCCGCATTGCAAGACGCATAAGACCCGCGAAATTACGAAGATGCAGATAGAACTTGGGATAAAGAGCCACAAGTGCGCGACGATTGCCGAAGCTGAAATGCTTTGTGATGTGGGGGTCGAAGATGTCTTTATCGCCTATCAATTGGTCGGTCCCAATGTTCGCCGTCTGATTCAATTGATGGACAAGTTTCCGCAGGTGAAGTTCGCGACAATTGTCGATAATCCCGACGCCCTCGAAGCCTTGTCCGCCGCGGTGGACGCTGGCGGTTGTGAGCTCGATGTGCTGTTGGACCTCGATACGGGAATGGGTCGAACTGGCATCCAAATCGGACCCGACGCAATCGAGCTTTACGAGATGACGCTCAGTCGACCCGGAATCCGCCCCGGCGGGCTGCACTGGTACGACGGTCACAATCGCCAAGCCGATTTCGATGATCGGAAACACGCCGTTGACGAATGCTGGTTTCGATTTACAAGCTTTCGCGATCAAGTCTTGCTGAACGGATTGCCTGTCCCCCGAGTCGTTACAGCCGGGACCGGTTCGTTTCCGATTTTGGCCGACAAAGGCGAACCGAATGTTCAGCTCAGTCCTGGCACGACGACTCTTCATGATGCGCAAATGGTTGAGATTTTTCCCGAAATGGATTTCAAACCGGCGGCGGGAATTCTGACTCGTGTGATCAGTAACAATCGCGATGGACAGCTAACTTTGGATGTCGGACACAAGTCATGTGCAGCCGATCAGCCCGCAGGAAAACGCCTTTGGTTTCCCGATTTGCCGGACGCGGTCGAACTCCAGCAAACTGAAGAGCACATTGTTGTTCAGTCCGAGCTTGCCAGTTCCTATCAGCTTGGCGACTGTTTGATCGCGATTCCAACCCACGCTTGCCCGACTTCCGCCGTCCATCAATTCGCGCACGTGGTTTCAGCCGGCAAAGTCGTCGATCGCTGGCAAATCGCCTCGCGCGATCGGATGTTGACGGTTTAGATTTTGGACGATACTCCGAGCCGTTCAACATTTGAGTTTGGAAGGCGGAAGAACGCATGGCAATGCCGGAACAGCGCTGCGCTTGTTCGTGGCCTACTTGTTCGGGTCGACCAAGCGAAAATCCAAACCAGATACAGCGATTGGCACGTTGCCCCAATAGTTATAGCATCGAATCTGTTTGCGTTCGATTTCCGTTCCTGCTTCGTCTTCGACGACATATTCGCAGTCAAACAAACTTTCACCTCCGCTGGAGGGCCAGGGAAACAGAAATGGACCCGATTCGATCAAGCTGGCGGGCGTCACGACCGGATTCCAATCTCGATTTGTGCCGACATTCGCCAAGTTCTGTTGTGGGCGTCTACTCCAAAACACTGGATGGCTCAGGCCGGTCGGCGAATACGCAAAATCACCACCCGAGTACACGTCACAAGGCAGTGTTTCCAAATAGTCTGGAGTCAGTTGATTCAACGTTTCTGGATAGTGGCCGTTGTCCAATCGATAAGCATCAAGGGCCAGGCGAATTTGAGCATACCGAATTAGCTGGAGATCCTGCAGCCACCAGATCGGTGCATTCAATACATATTTCGAAATCAGGGGGCTTGTTCGGGCTTGTCGTAACACAGGCGGAATCGACAAAGAAGAATAGACGGCATTCCAACCAACAGCGCCGATACTCGCCCGTGGATCCTGGTACAGCATGCTAATATCTTCGGCCCAGACCGCCGTATGGTCGATCAAGTGAAAACTTACTCTTTTTGCTCGTTCCAATTCCCAAGGCATGAACCAGAACATCCGTTTGACGATCTGGGGTAAGCTGCTCAGATAATCTCCCTCTGCCGCCGCTTGGCATTCGTTTTGAACGTTTAATTTTTTATTGTCGTTAAAGTCAAGGCATGACCAGGTTGCCGATAGAGTTGATAACTCTTCGAGCATTTCCTTGATAAGCTCAGAATTCTGATTTGGATGCCCACTCCATTCCATCATCAAAGATATTACGCCAAAGTTCATTCGTCCGATGCTCTGGTCAATTCGATAAAGCGTCAATACGCTCTTCATCGCAGCGTCAAGATCGTCTCGTCGCATTCGGTAACCAAAGTCGGCTTTTACCAGCGAGCGAAGCATCAAATTCTGGCGGCCGCGATTATGCAGAGAATCGGGCTCATAAAACGAATGCCAATTCTCATATTTCGCAGCTTCATAAATACAACTCAAGGCTTCCCTGTTTTTTTCCACGAATTGATCAAGAACTTCGTCGTCTGACCTATCAAGCAGGTCTACATATGACCAACTCCAGTCAGATAATTCATATTCGTTGCCCCGGCCGTGAGCAGTGGCCAAGAGCTTGGGTGTGTACAATCCCTTAATTGCTTGATTCAACAGCCTTGCCGGTTCGATCATTTCCGATGGAAGACCCGGAGCGTCGACTTTTGCATCAGAAACAATCTTTTCATAAGTGATGGGCTGAACCATCGCGTTTGCTGCAATCGGAGGAACATCTGTGGCGCGATGGTACATGAATCCAGCCATCACACCGACTCCAGCCGTTGCCAGCGCGATCCACGGAAACATGCGATCCCATGCGGACGATTTTTCGGCCAACCAGCGGGGAGCAGCCCACCAAGTCGCACCCAACAAGATCACGCCAATTGGAAATAGAAATATCCAAAAACTGGCATCGCAATAAATCAGCAGAAGCGACCAACCACCCAATGTGGCTCCAAATGCGAGGCAGTTGACCACTGACAATAGAGACGATTCAACAAACATGGAAAAAAACTGACCCAACGCCAATGCGCAGAATACGACGATCCCGAACTTAACAACGGTCAAGTTCATAATGACGTATTCAGTTGGTTGCAAGTAATATTCCGCGAACATGCCTAGATCGGCATCCCAATTGTCGTTTACCAGCTCAGGGGAAATCAAAAATGCAGCAAATAGCAAGCACGCTATCCCCAGCAAAGTTGGCGGAATGAGTCTCGCAAACCAAAGCCAGCGTGCGAACTCGGATTGTTGTTGAAAGAACCGGTAGTTTTTGTCGTGTTGATCGAACGTAAACGTAAAACCGGAGAATACCACCGGCACCGAAAACAGAATGACAGCTGTTACGACTGCAAGTCCGGGGAATGGCTCCGATTGCCAAAATATCCACGTGCAGACCAATATTGTCAGTATCCCGATTGCAAAAATAAGTGGCATTCGGAATTGCCGAAAAGATTGCCACAGCAGCGAAGTTAGTATTCCGCGAGGCCGCGGTGAAATGTCAACGGATAGTTCGACTGGTGTGCTCGACTTGATGCTGCCGCGTACTTTCAGTTTGGTTTCGTCTTTGAGCCACCCTTTTGCCATCGTAAGCACTGCAAACACGACAACAAAAAATACTGGAATGCGAAACACCCAGCCCATGTTCGCTGTTCCATTGACAGGCACTCCATACGGCACCAACAGGCTGGCGATACCCGCTATCACAATTACAGTACTTGCAGCCAACAGTAACGCGTAGATCGTTCGCTTCAAAGACAATGACCAAAACACGCCCCAGAAAAAGCACTCCAAAGAAAGCAGCAGGTCATCAAAAAGCTCACTCAAAAAAGGCCAAAAGTCCGAATGAACTCCTGCAAAAAATCCCGCGATTCCAACGAGGCAATAGCAAAACACACCGAAGCCCAAGAACAACAGGAAACCAAAGATGAGTTTGGTTCTGGCAATCCCCCATCCGGTCACAGGTAAATGGCTTAACAGCTCAGCCGTTTTGTTTTCCCGTTCCGGGACAAAAAGACTCACCGCGATTAGGATGCCGCAGGTGTTTACGAACATGTTCAGCATCGGAATGAGTTGGTTTGTGGGCCCGAAAATGGAGAAGTCGCCCCACTCTCCGGACCAAGAGAAAATCCAACCGGCCAATGTCAAAACAAACGCCGCGCAGCAACCAAGCATCAGCGGCGTCAATTCGCGGCATTCCTTCCAGATTAGCCGGCGGTTAACGAGGCTATTCACGAGTGCCTCCATCATTAACCGACGTTGTGGATGGATTGGATTCATGTTTGGGAAGAGGTTGTGATCCCGCCTTAATATACGCAATAAAAATCTCTTCCAAGGACGGAACGTGGACTTCAACCTCAAGGATCGAAGGATGGTCCCGCAGCTGCCACAACGCATTGGGGTCGGGATCGCGAACAACCAATTGTTGGCGACGACTCCCCTTCCCTTCGTGCGTCATAATCAAGGCATTGAACTCAGGTATCCGCGCCTCGCTCGTATCGAATGTGATGACCCACCGTTCCAGTTGCTGCTTCAACTCATCAAGGCGTTGACTGGCAAGGACTTTACCTTCATTCACAATCGCGACGTAATCGGCAACTCGTTCCACTTCCGGGATTTGATGGCTGGAAAGCAAGACCGTTCGCCCTTCGGCAGCAACATCAACCATGCTTTCGAGGAACTTGCGGCGCACCATCGTATCCAGCCCCGATGTTGGTTCGTCAAGGATCAACAACTCTGGCATGTGGGCCATCGCAAGTGCCAAAACGACCTTGGCTCGACCGCCTCTGGAAAGCTGTTTAATCTTGCGATCCAGCGGTATTTCGAATTGCTGGCAAAGCTTTTGGAACTCAGTGTTAAAACCGTCCGGATAAAAACCCGCTGTGAACCAGCCAATTTCGCTGACTTTCATCCAATCATAAAGCGAAGGCGTGTCCGGCACATATCCGATCCGACGTCGAACCTCCACTCCGTTTCGTTGGGGATCCAGTCCCAGGACTTGAATCGAACCTGAATCGGGTTGTTGCAATCCGAGAATATTGCGAATCGCAGTCGTCTTGCCAGCCCCGTTCTCGCCTAGCAGAGCAAAGACGACGCCTTTGGGAACCGCAATTGAGATCTGATCCATTGCAACGGTACGACCAAACTTCTTACAGACTGAATTCAATTCGATTATATGTGCCATTCTTTCTCCTCGCCTGAGTTCGGCTTTGCCTCTGTTTCCAGATGAATTTCACTACTTCAATTCCGACTCCACCATTTTTCGGATCTCCTCGTCCGACAGTTGGCTTTGTCGGGCCGCCCTGAGCACTTGCGCGATCTGCTCCCGAATCAGTTTGGTGCGGACAGATTTACACTTGGCCCGGGCACCCTTGGCGACGGCCATCCCTTCACCTCGAACCGTTTCCAGAATCTCCTGATCCTGCAATTGTCGGTATGCCCGCGCTACGGTATTCGGATTAATGGCCAGTTGCCGAGCCATTTCCCGCACCGATGGAATCATCTCGCCGCTCGCCAAACCACCGGCGGCAACGGCAAACAGAATCTGGCGCGAGACCTGCTCATAAACCGGCACCCCATTGCTGGGGTTGATATTGAAAAACATGATTTGAGACCTTGCTGTACTATTGTTCTAGTACAGTATACATAATGATCAGGTCCGTCAACTATTTGGATTGCTTTCTTGAACGAAAAACGAGCTGCGCAGCTTTCGACGGCTAGGGACTCGCGAAGCTAGACCTGCTGTTGAGCGAAAAGATTCCTTGAAAAAACGCAAAATTATGACCGGAACGGATTGCCTAGCAAAATTTACTTAAGAATTCGGGGCAATTTATCCGAGCCTAATAAACGATACCGTCGTTTTCTTTTAACACATTAGCTAGCGTTTGATACTTTTCAACTCGCTCAATCCGAATCCCACCATGTGATCTTAGACCACAGGTAAACGCACGACACGGAATCTCGTCATGCCCGAAACAATTATGCCCATACTGACAGGTCTGTTCCTCGTACTCGCAGGAATGCTGATTGGCTACTTCTTGTGGTACCGTGATCGTACACAAGATGATGCGCTTCAATCGCAACTGCAACAGGACAATGAAGACCTTTTGGCTTCGTTGAAACAGTACAAAATCGAACACAGCTCTCTAATTAATGATCTTTCCAGTCAGAAGGGCAAGCTGCATATTCTCCAGGAACTTTGCGATGATCTGGCGGCCGGACGCGAACAGTTTCAACTGGACCGCGTTGCTCTCGAGGCAGACATTTGTTCCAGCCGAAAGCGGCTCGAAGAAACGCAAATTCAGCTGGACGAAGAAAAACATCAGCGGATGACGACTGAAGATCAACTTCATCAGGAACAACAGAGAAATCTTGAACAACTAGGCCAGGTCGACAATGAATGGCGTCAGAAGCATAAACGGTTGGAGACCGATCTGCTACACCGGACCACGGATGTCAAACAGCTTACTGTTGAAAATGAGCGTGCGGCAGAGAAGTTACATGCTGCCGAGGCTCAAATCGCCGAGCTACAGTCCGAGCTGGCGACACTGAATTCGCTGTTGCTGACGGCGCGTCAAAACGAAAACGGGCTCGAAAAAGAATACGTCTCGCTAGAGAGTTCGCTGCGCAGCCATAGTGAGCTGTTGAAGGAATCACGTGGCCAGTGTGCGGCCGCGTTGTCGGCCAAAAAACTTGCCGAAGAATCGCTGCGCGACGCGCGAAATCAACTTGAAGATCAACAGCTGTTGTTGTCCAAGATTGAGGAGACGACCGCCGCCTCTGAAGCTGTCAAGCTTCGTTGTGTTTCCTTGGAACAATCTCTCGAAAACAGCCAGGATCGCTTGCATCAATTGACGGCTCAACGTGACAGCTCGCTGCTTGCCCAGAAGGAACTTAACGAGACGATTTCGGCATTGCGAACACGTCTTGAAAATCAGGAACAGACCATTCGGCAGTTGCGAGAAAAATCAGACGACTTTGCAATCCAGATGCGCGATGAAAGAGACTCTCGACTGGAAATCGAGGCCTCCGCCAAAGATGTGAAACACCAAATGCAATCCGAGATCCACGAAATCCGGACGGAGATTGAGCAGCTGGAACGCGAACGTGGTGAATTGACATCCAGAATTCAAGAGATGGAAAATGCTTCTGAGCAGGCAACCAGCCAGCTGGAACAGCGAACAGCGGAGATCGCCAAGGCGAACCGGGCCTGCGACCAGCTTGCGACGCAGATTGCAACCATGGAACAAAGTCAAATGCGGGCAGCGAGTCGACTGGAGGAACGGGCGGCAGAAATTGCCCAATTAACCAGCGAACGAGACCAGTTGGCATCTGGTCTGACTCGACTACAGCAGAACCACTCGGAAAGCACCACGCGTCTCAAAGAACGCTCGCTGGAACTTGAAAAAATCAAATCAAAACGAGATGAGCTGTCTTCGGAGCTTGAATCGTTCCGTTCCGAGAACGCGTCTTTGGCTCTCGAACGTGATGAGCTGCGACAACAACTGAACTCGCTCAAAGAAAACTATTCGCGCGGATCTTCACTGCTTGAACAGCGAGTGATGGAAATCGATGCTTTGCGACAAGAACGCAATGAATTGTCAGCTCGACTATTGCAAGCTGAATTGCATACTTCGCAATCGGACGAAATGTCTCGATATCAAAACGAGGAAATCAAAACGCGCGTCAACGCACTGATTGTTCAGCGTGATCAGGCATTTTCGGATCTTCAAAACCAGCGAAAAGAAATCGAAGCCTTGCGAGCGGAGATTAACACACTTAGCCAGGATCAAAGTCAGGCCGTTATTCTACAGTTTGGTGAGCAGGTTGATTCGGAGTACGGTGGACGGACGCGCCGAGATGCTAAACGAGGTGTGGTCTACGACGAAGCTCCAAATTCGCCAGACGATTTGAAGCTAATCTCGGGAATTGCAGAAGTGCTTGAAAAACGGCTGAATGAATACGGTATTTACACTTTCAAGCAAATAATGCATTGGGAAGATAAAACAGTTCAAGAATTCTCGACTCTGCTGGCATTCAAGGACCGAATTGACCGCGATGACTGGATCGGCCAAGCGGCCAGATTCTATTTTGCGAAGCGCCGAAAAGCTGCCTAGCGTAACGCAGTAACAGTTCGCGGGCCACCAAGCGTACATGATGTTGTTTCTTGGCATCAAACGACACGATGGTGTGCGCAAAATCTACACGAGCCCGGTGCGTTTTCGAAACGTACAAGCTGATCGATGATTCGGTTTGGCCCATTGTCGGTTCGGGTTGTGGCGTTTTCACCGCTAACGTTCCATACAACAACTACAACGCGACTCAGACCAGGGGCCTACATCCCCGGGTCATCGGATTCCTCGAAGAGGCTCCGGGCGTAGGCATGCAGCTTGCAATTTCTCTGGTCAACTTTGACGAGCACCAAGCCAACCGGAGAACCGAGATGAGACAGGTATTTGCCAACGGTAGATCACAGAGCCAATTCTTATTCACACTTTGTATATTAACGATAACGGCACTTTTCGGTTCATCCGTTGTGCAAAGCGAACAGCCAAATCATAATCGTCCTTATGCCCAATGGGTTTCGAACTACGAAATCGCAGTCGCACAATCTGAACGCACCGGGCGCCCAATCATGCTTGTGTTCTCCGGCAGCGATTGGTGTGGGTGGTGCAACCGACTAGCTGATGAAGTTTTCAAAACTCACGATTTTGCCCGCTGGTCGACTGACCATGTGATAAAAGTAGAAGTTGATTTTCCCGTGACTTATGAGCTTCCAGAAAAACTTCGCAAGCAAAACGAACTTCTAAAACAGAAATATGGACAACATGTCAATGCTTACCCAACCGTCTTGTTTGTCTCGTCAGACGGACAACTCATTGGCAAGACCGGCTATGTGGCAGGCGGCCCGTCAAATTGGATATACAAAGCTTCAACTGTCGTGAAACCTCGTCGAAAACCGGACCTCGTCGCACAAGCATCTTCACGGTAGGCAACAACCTCCGTAACCAAGAATCCACTGGAAATCGGCCACCGAGAAATTGGTGGCTTTTTTTTGGGAGAAGCGAGTGGCTAGCGGCGAGTCAAAAGTCGACTCTCTTCACTCTTGACTCTTCACAAGCCTCTCTCGCTTCTTGCTTCTCGCTTCAAAACTTAGAGGCAATCACGGTGATGTTCTGCCCGCCGAAACCAAAACTGTTGTTTAGTGCGTAATTGCATTCGGCTTCGCGAGCTTCGTTTGGGATATAGTCCAGATCACAGAGTGGATCAGGATTCTCGTAATTGATCGTGGGTGGCAAAACGTTGTCTCGAATGGCCATGAGACACATAATCAACTCCGTCGCTCCGGCTGCGGCGATGAGGTGCCCCATCATGCTTTTGGTACTTGAGACCGGGACGTTCATGGCGTGTTCGCCAAACACTTCGTGACAGGCTTTTGACTCGACCTTGTCATTAACCGTAGTACTGGTTCCGTGGGCGTTTACGTAATCGATTTGTTCCGGGTTCAGTCCTGCGTCCTGCAGCGCCATTCTCATGCAACCAATCGCACCGCGGCCTTCTGGATGAATGTCGGTGATTCGAAAGGCGTCAGCTGTCGAACCGTAGCCGATGATTTCGCCGAGAATGGGTGCGCCGCGAATTCGCGCGTGTTCCAATTCTTCGAGAACCACCATCGCCGCACCTTCGCCGAGAACGAATCCGTCTCTCAAGCGATCAAACGGTCGAGAGGCTTTTGTCGGATTGTCATTGTTTTCCGATAGGGCGGTGAGCAAATTGAATCCGGTGACCCCAAAGGGATGGATCATGCTGTGCGTGCCGCCTGAGAGCATCACGTCAGCTTCGTTGCGGCGAATGATTTCACTTGCTTCACCGACGGCTTGGCTGCTGGCGGCACAAGCGGTCAGACAATTCGAATTGGGGCCCTGAGCGTCAAACATACTGGCAATATGCCCCACCGGCATACTTGGTTCTTGCTCGAGTTCCATCAACGGATTGAGCGTTTCCAGCCCTTTTTTGGTGAACTTGACCAGGTCCAGATTGCCTTCATCATCCAGGGCCGCGGCCATCATAGCCGCAAATGACATAAAGTCCTGATTGCCTTCGCCACTTCCCATGTAGACACCCAAGCGACGCGGATTTTTGATCGCGTCCATCACCCCCGAATCGGAAACGGCCTGTTTGGCAGCTCCTGCGGCGAATTTGGTATGGCGTCCACGGTACTTCCAGTCCGCTGGATTTTCGCCGGCATCGCTGATGTCCCAGTTTTTGACCTCGGCTGAAATCTTGGTGGGAAACTTACTCGCGTCGAAAATAGTGGTGTAAGCGACTCCCGATTTTCCCTCTTTGACTGCTGACCAAACCGATTCGACATCGTTGCCTAAAGGATTTATAACACCGATACCTGTAACGACAACTCGTCGACGGTCACGGGGAGCAATCATAATACAACGCCTTGGGAACTAAACGGGAACGGTGATTGTTACTTGAATGATAACAGAAACTGACAGTTAGGTTGGCTAAGTTATCTCGAAAGAGTGGGCAAGATGCCCTCGGACAGGCACGCTTGGCCATTTTTCGGCTGGCAGGCGCGTTCAACGTGAGCACTCTTGAGTCGACGAAATCAGAATCTGAGTCTCGGCGGCATCAGTACTACCCCGTTGCGAAACAATCAGTCTTGAAGAAGCAATGCTTTTTCCGCCTCAATCATGTGCTTGGGAACCTGGATGGGGCTACCATCCACATTGACACCGACTTCGAAAATTCTCAACAAGCGGCACATCCGGCACAGTTCCGCCGGCTCAAACAATTCCACGTTGGCGAAACGCACATCTTGTAACTTGGCAAACATCAAACTGATTTCAGCCTGCAACTCTTCGCCTCGATGCGTCGTTCCAACTGCAAAGGCTCCTTCGGAATCTTGACGTTCTAATGCGACTCGAAAAGTCAGCGTGTCGCCGGGATAGGCCGGAAAATAGAACTTGCTTGACTGTATTTTGGCGAGCACCAAACGATCAAGAAAATTGCCGATCTGGCTTACCAACAAACCCGCAGTTTGTGCCATTCCCTCGATAATCAGAGTGTTCGGCAAGAATGTCCGTCCGGGTGCGTAATCATCAACAACTTCCTCACTGAGAGTCACGTTCTTGATCGCAACTGCACTTTTGCCACTGATGAATTCAGTGTACCGATCAATCCAAAGCCACCGCATCAGGATCAGGCCCCAACCACACAGATGAAAGTAAGCCGACCAGGTGCGTCCCGATCGGCAAGAAATTTCCATAAATCCGCTCGCTGACCAGCCTAGGCAGCGGTCTTTTCCGTCACGTAGTTACACAAGTCTTTGACGGTTAACAGATTACCAAAATCCTGAACGAGCGGATTTTGCTCAAACTTCGTCAAATCTGCAAACGACATACGCTCTTTCAATTTGGAAAGACCTTCCGGTGTCACCTTGCCGTCTTGAACGTATTCCGCGCTCGTCAAAATATCATCAGGGAATAATTCGTCCCTGGGAATCTGGATATCAAATGTCTTTTCAAGCTTGAAAACTATGTCCAGAAAGTCAATGGATTCTGCACCCAAGTCTCCGACCATTGTTGCATCTTCAGTCACCTCATCATCATCAACGCCCAAAGCATCGACTAGAGTTTCTCTGACTTTGCCAAACACCTCTTCATTGATAGGCATTCGTAATTGTCTCCGTGTTGGAATTTTTGGAATCTGAGGAATTTAACGCAATCGAGTCGGATTACGAACTCGGTTATGGATTTGTACTCGCTGCTACCGCGGACACCGTCGCCAAAGCTGACCGATGTGACGGATCAAGTTGATGGCAAAGTTGCCTGAACTTTAAGCGAAATTCGCGAATCATGAAATTGTCGATCGCTGGATCCAAACCTTCACGTTCGGCCAAGTTGTAACAATCCAGAACCAGACGACCCGACGTGGCTGTTTCGCCGTCGATCGAACCGGTGACTTTCATTTTCGTCAGCGGTCCATCGATCGATTTGATTTCAGAATGAACTTCGAGCTGGTCTCCAGGTCTCACAAAACCTTGAAACTTGAGGTTTTTCGCCTCTTGCAAAACAACGGTGGAATACTTGAAATCGGTCGTCGCACGAACCAGGAACATACTGGCTTGAAACATGCTTTCGACCATTAAAACTCCGGGCATTACCGGAAATCTTGGAAAATGGTCTTGCAAGTAATCTTCCGACAGTGAAAGGCATTTCACCGCCGTGATCGATTTTCCTTTTTCCAGCGAAATAATTCGGTCAAGCTGGGAAAAACGCATGTCTTAGGCCAATTCAGTGGTTTGATAATCAAGCCAATAAACAGTTGTTTTGACGTGATCAACCCGCAAAACACGCATCGGCCAAAGTTGGCCCAATATAACAAGACAGCCTTTTTCCCTCAATGACAAACAAGCCCACAATTGGTGAAAAACCCGGGCAAAAGTGTTTATCCAAGCGGCTCAACAGCAACCAGAGGTTGAATTTGACGGTCCTTGGGCCTTTCTCTGCTCATCGCCCAATTGGCGTTTGTCAGCACTCAGCGACGGTGGTAGATTCTCTGAATGCGTCGAGGAATAGCAGTTTCACCGGGAGTCGCCATAGGCACGGCCTACGTGGTTCACGAGATATTCGTGAATCCCGATACGAAGCGGCTGGAAGATTCCGAAGTCACCGCCGAGTTGGCGAACTACGAATACGCTCGCGACAAAGCCACAGCCGAGCTTCGAGCTCTGGAGATCAAGGTTGAGTCTCAAGTCGGGCATGACGAGGCGTCGATTTTCACGGTCCATCAGGCTATTCTTCGAGACGCCGCCTTCACCAACAAGATCCGCTCCTGGATCGTAGACGAGCGGATGACATCACCCGCGGCACTTCACCGACTGTTGGGCGAATATACACAGTTATTCACGAGGACCAATGACGAATATCTCAAAGAGCGACTCAACGACGTTCGTGACGTCATCATTCGCTTGGGTAGTTTCTTGTCAGATGCGGTCAACCCGAAAACAGAATATCTAGACGGGCCGCTAATTGTTGTGACCGATGAATTACTGCCCTCACAGGCTGTCGCTCTTGGCGAAATCGATGTGCGTGGAATTGTGACGCAGGCCGGCAGCCAAACCAGCCACGCTGCAATCATTGCCAGAAGCCGTGGTATCCCAGCCGTTTCCGGTATTAAGGGCGTATTGCGGCGTGTAAATACAGGTGACACGATTGTCGTTGACGGTCGCGATGGTCATGTTGAAATCAATCCGAATCCAGAGTCGCTTGCCGCATTCCGCAAACTGGAAAGAGAGTTTTTCGATCTCAAAGACCATCTTGCTGAAAACCGAGATCACCCCGCGGTTACGGCGGACGGAATCAGCCTCAAACTTCAAGCCAACATCAACCTTCTCCCAGACGCGAAAGCCGCTGTTGCGATGGGAGCATCAGGAATTGGTCTCTATCGAACCGAATATTTGTATTTGACGCATCCAGATGTTCCAGATGAAGACGAACAGTACGAGACGTATCGAAGTATCGTCGAGGCGAGCCCAAATAACAACGTTACGATTCGCACACTTGATATTGGTGGCGACAAAACCATCGCATACCTCGGTCAGAATCATCAGGAAGCCAATCCGTTTATGGGTTGGAGAAGCATTCGACTGTCATTCGAACACCCCGAGTTTTTCAACACTCAAATTCGCGCGATTGTCCGGGTCGCCAGCGAGTTTCCCGATGGTAATGTGCGGATGATGTTTCCGATGGTGACCACTGTCGAAGAAATTCGAAAACTGAAAAGCATGGTCCGCCGGGCGTACAAATCGCTAAACAATCGAGGGATTAAAACGAAAGAACTCCCCGTTGGAATGATGTTGGAAGTTCCCGCAGCCGCCGTGTCGATCGATTCGATGCTGGACCTGATCGATTTCGTTTCCATTGGCTCGAACGATCTGGTGCAATACTTGATGGCTGCCGACCGGGACAATCCGAAAGTTGCCCACCTTTGTCAACCGCTCGCTCCGCCGGTTCTACTCGTGTTGAAGAATGTGATCGGGGCCTGTATCGAAGCTAACAAGCCGGTGACCGTGTGCGGCGAAATGGCTGGTACTCCGAAAGCGTTCATCCTCTTGATGGGCATGGGGCTCCGCCGTTTCAGCATGAGTCCGGCATTCATTCCGTCGATCAAACAACTTGCCAGTCAGATTTCGGTTCACGACGCGCAACAGATTGTGCAGTCCGTCATGAAGTTGAAAACGACCTCACAAGTCAAAAAATTCATGGCGCGACAGATCGAACAAATTGCCCCCAACCTGGTGTTGCTTGACACAATCTAGCTAACACCACGAGCAATCCACCAACCAACAGCACGCTCGGCTGAGTCAAAGTAGACGTGGCGATTGTTTTGAACGTACCCGCACCAAAAAGAATCATCACCGATAGAGCGACCAAGTAAACGGCCAAATTTCTGGATTGCTCCGGCACGAAATCCTTCGCCGCAAGCACCAGAAGTAACGGCAACAACAAAACGGTCAGGTCGTAAAAATAGAGGTGCGGGCTTAACAAAACCGTCGCAAGCACCATCGCCGCAAATTGAAATGCGAACCGCGGCGAATTGGTTTCGATGGTTCCTTGGAAAATAGAAGCCAATAGTCCCACGACAATCAATGAAAGGATCGCCGTCAAGGTCGTGACCATCAAGACCGATTGTCCTTGTAAGGCATTCTGGGTCGCACCCCACAAACTGTGTGCGTCGGCAAGGTCATAACCGCCCGTCTGCACATAATCGCCTGTTCCCAAGACGACTCCAACGTAGTCCCTGCACAGTCCCGGACCCGCAACGAACGAAAGCCCGATCAGAAAAGTTACCGTGATCGCGGCGCCGAACACAAAATTCCATTGCCGTTTGATCAGCATCGTGACGCCAATGAGCAAAGCCAGGTGCGGTTTGAAGGCCATCAATCCAAATACCACGCCCGCCCAACGAAAGCGTTTGTGATACAACAAGACAAAAGTGCTCGTCAAAATCAGCAATAGAAAAGTCGACTTATGTCCGATGTTTAGGCACGTCAACAGGGGCGCAAATAACATGGCCAAGAGAAACCCATACCCTATATATGGGCGACAAGGCGGAAAAAACCGGATTGCCAATTCGCCGCTCGCTATCAATGCCAACGCTGACAAAATCCCCCAGACGATCGCAGCTGTTCGATAATCGAGCGCTGCCAACGGACTGACAATAAGGTAATAAAACGGAGGATAAATCGCTGGATAATATTTTTCGTACGGCCAATGAAACCCCACCAGCGATTCGTCGTGCTGCACGGATTTGAAATAATCGAGTTCGTACAAATGGCGTGACTGTTCTGAAGTCACGATATGCCCGCCAACCCATTCCTGCAGAAAGTCACCTCCCAACGGTGAGTTTCGTCGTTGGGCAAAATCGTAATTGGGCGACAACGTGAATATCGTAACGACAATTACAATCGGCAGCATCAGCAGAATTCGAACGGAACCGCGACTGCTCGCCTTTGGAAGATTGAAAAAGGCATCAAATTGTTGAAAAACCTGAGTCACAAAACTGATTGAGTCCGGAGCAAAAACGAAAACACAGGGCGACTAAAACTGTAGCTTATGAATAGAGAGTCGACTCATGAATTACTCGCTTATTGTTCCGTCTCAAGGCCGGTTAAACTGAACCCGCGTTTCTGACAGGCGGTAGGGTGGCGTCGAGCAAACGGTGTAATTATCGGATCTGCAGCCGCTTTTCTGGAAGCTACGCACCAACAGTTTGCAAGTTGAATTAGTGGCGTGTGCGCTGTTCCGGCAAAGCACATACGCGACTTTGTTCTGGCCTACGAGAGAAATCCTGGCTGGCAAAAAAGACCGTCTTTCATTCGAAAGACGGCTGTGCAATGGAGCTGTAATGGTCTGCTCTTCAAGCCGTTGCCTTGTGAGCATCCAAAACTTCTTGAAGCTTCGTTTTTGGTTGTACGCCTTGGAGACGTTCTACGATCTCACCATCTTTAAAGACCAGGATCGTTGGAATGTTAGTCACGCCATACTTCATGGCCAGGTCCTGATTCGCATCGACGTCAAGTTTTCCAACTTTGGCATCGTTGTTCTCACTGGCTAATTCTTCTACGACGGGAGTCAGCTGACGACAAGGTCCACACCAAGCTGCCCAAAAATCGACAAGTACGGGTTGTTCCGAATTAAGAACTTCGGTTTCAAAATTATCAGCAGTAAATTCAGCGGCCATGATGGTCTCCAAGTCGTCGAATATTCGTTTTGAGTTTGTGCCAAACGGATTTGGATAAAAGGTGTATTTAGATAGATCTTCACGCGTAGACGTAGAGGGATTTTACCCATCCCATCAACAGCGTCAATGAACCAATTTGCGCGTGAAGAAACTCCCCAAAAAACGCGTGTTTTGCACGGATTTTCATCTTACACGACTTATTTGACGAAATCCTGTTCAGATCCTTACAAAGTTCGTCATTACGCCACCGTTTCTAGTGCGTGTCGCACGGACGAAGAGCGGTCGTGGCGTTCTGATTGCCGGGGCGAAACCGACGAAAACACGCCAAACTTAAACCAAACGCGCTCTAATAATCAGAACTCCCTTGAGTGACTGAAGAACGAGAAACCCCTGATGCTGAACCCGAATCCTGTTGCCACGTTTTGACTCGGCGCAACCTTACATTCTTGTCTGCGGTACGATGGTGAGTTCTCCTCCGACACGTCCCAACACAGCCGGACAACCCAGCTCAGAAAGCGTTTGTAGCATTTGTTCGTCGTCGATTGTCTCAAAAACGACTTTCTTATACTCCGCAATTCTTGGTGCGGAACTCAAATGCCGATCGACCAAATCGATGGATTTCGGTTCGGGAGCGGTCTGATCGACAACCATGTCGTTAATGTTTGTGCCTACCAGTAAAGTCCAGGTCACGATCGCGATGACCAGCATTCCGCCAGTGACCGCCGCAAATCCATTCAAACGTTGATGGCGAAGGTGCCGCCGCTTTAATTCGCCTTGCAGCTCCGTCAACATTTGCTGGCGGCGTTGCTGGCCTGATTCGGAAAGCTGAATTCGATTGTTTGATTGATCAATCATGAAACTCTCGCTTGGCTTTTTCTTGAAGAATTCGGATTGCACGTCCGATGCGACCGTCGACGGCACCCGTTTTAAGCCCAAATGCTTGCCCAATACGTCGAAGAGACCACCCAATTCGATACCGAAAGGCAATCATATTCTGCAACTCCACGGGCAACTGGAGCAACTGCTGCTCAATCCACTCGATCCGTGCCGCATCTGGAATCTTGACATCACTCTCGTCGATTGGAATTTCGAGTTCGTCGTTGTAGGAAACTTCTTTTCGTCGCGCATGTTTTCGAAGCCAATCGTAGGCCGTACTCTTGGCCACCGCACGTGACCAGGCAACCACGGACCGTTCGTCGTCGAGTGGTTTGATACAACGAATGGCCTTGAGCATGGCGTCTTGAACGATGTCCAGTGTCGTTTGCTCATCACGTTCGACAAGTCGCTTGACCTCGCTGAACATTGGTTCAAATGTTTTTTCGTAAAAAAGGGCAAATGCATTCGGGTCGCCCTGCTTCATCTCCCGAGTTACCTCAAGCCACGCCGGTTCGATCAGATCGAACGATCGCGATTCCCGATTCCCCTGAGGGGTGATGGTCAAGGTTGAGTCCGGCAACGTTGATTATATGAAATACAACACGAATCCAGAACGAAACAGGGTTTCGTTCTGGCTAAATTTCGACGTTATCGCCCAGACCCGCCGGGTTTGCGTTTCGCAGAACTCGATTTCTCGCCGGAGTCCTTGTCACCTCCATTTTTGGGGACGCCGATTAGGCCGCCTGCGCCCCCTCCCGATTCAAGCCCCCTTGCCGAACTCGCGTCACCTAGAATCCCGCCAAATCCAACCCGACCGCCACCGGAAGAACGCGGGCGCGGTGAAAGCTCGTTGACAAGTTCATGTACAAGTCCCGTCCCGGATTTGGTGCCCTTGGCAAAAAGCAATCCCGTTCCCTCGTGCAGCTTGAGTTCTACTCTGGATATGGTTCCTTGCATTTCCAATCCCATCTCAATCGCGTCCAGCAGTTCCTTCCGGTCGATCGTAGATAGCAGTTGCTTAGCATTGACGACTGTCACGATCGTTGGCTCGCTACTCTCGACTCGAACCATTTGCACGTTGCCGGAAGGGTCCATTTCCAGAACAACTTGTTGATTGTCGGTCGAACAACCTTCCATGATCCCGAGCGCACCGGTCATATTCGTTTTGACCCTAATTTCAGGCAACCGAAAGTCCTTTGCACTTTCGGTAACAACGATGCTCAAATCCTCCGGTCCCTCGTTGCCAAAATTTGGTTTATCACGAAGAAGGTTCACGTATTCAGTGATGCTACCGCCCTTAAAGTCGATTTCGAACACCTCAACTTCTGCTTCGGTCTCGTCAACTTGGCCAAGCGATGAATTGCACCAAGTGGAAAACGCCATCAGCGCAAATACCAGGATCAATATTGGATTTTTCATTTTCTTCCGATCAAATCGAGGGCTAATACGGTTGTTCGTCACATCTAGTTTCTATCTCCCGGACCCTCACGTGTCGCCGGGAGAGAGGTTGTAAAGTCGCTGTCAGGTAAGTGCCCTTCGGGCAACGCCCCGCGCGGCCCGATGGGCACGCGGTTAAACGAGAACATGTCGCTGTTCAACTAGAAACGATGCAACTTCTCGATTTTCGCGCCAAAAATGGAAAAATTTGGAATTAGCGAACGCATTTGCGCTTTACAAACCGAACGCGTTTGCAACTTCCGCCGGAGCGAGCGCGTATTCCAGGGGTTCCATTGAACTTCCGGCGCGGCCCTGACTGAGACTTCGCATGGCATTCGAATAGCCGAACAACTCACCCAACGGCGCATGGGCCACGATATATGTCATTCCACCCTTATTATCGGTGCTGACAATCTGCGCTCGTCTCTGCGAAAGATCGCTGACAAACTCACCATAATATTCGTCTGGCGTCGTGATCGTGAGTTTCATGATGGGTTCAAGGAGTTGCGGACCGGCTTGATTGAGGGCCGCTTCGAAAGCCTCGCCGGCAGCGATGCTAAACGCCATTTCGTTGGAATCTTCATTGACTTGGGCGTCCAACAATGAGACCCGAATTTTCGCCAATGGAAAACTCCCAATCACGCCGCCTCCTTCACCGCGGGCCGTGAGTTCCTGGCGCACGGCTTCCATGATCTCACCAGACAATTTGCCGGCAACCCCTGCCGTTCGGATGGAAACGCCTGCATCAACTCTGTCGTCAGGCTCCATTTTCAGTTCGAGTTTGGCAAACAATTGTTGTCCGTTCACCAGGCGATGGCACTCACCGGTGATCGTGACGGGTTTGGATATCGTTTCTCGATACGAAACACGCGGCTTATGAACCTTGACGTTCAGATTAAAATCTCGAAGCAGTCGGTTCTTGATGATTTCCAAATGAAGCTCCCCCATGCCGGCGATCAAAGTCTGACCCGTCTCTGGATTCTCGCGGGCCTTGAAAGTCGGATCTTGACGCTTCAACATCTCGAGTGTATTTTCCAGTTTATTCCGTTCTGCAGTCGTTTCCGGCTCGATTGCCATTTCGATTACCGTTTCCGGGAAATCAATCGATTCGAGCTGGACAGGGAATTTTTGATCGCAAAGTGTATCCCCGGTGACGGCGAAACGGGGTCCAATTACGCCGACGATATCACCGCAAACGACGGAATCAACTTGTCCATCGCGATCCTTTTTGGTTGCGTGGATTTGCCACAGTTGAGCGATATTTTCTTTCTTGTCTCGACCCGGACAATAAACACGTGTGTTGGATTTCAGCTCGCCTGAATAAACTCGAATCCAGTACAGGTCTCCTGTTTTGGCAGGCAAAATCTTGAACACTAACCCGCAAAACGGCTCCGAAGATACCGGTTTGCGCGATTCCAGCTTCTCCGTTTTTGGATGGGTGCCTTCAACCGGAGGTCGCTCAAGCGGGCTGGGCAAATAGTATTTGACACCATCAAGCACGCCTTGGACACCGATTCCGTGTAAGGCCGAACCACACAAGACGGGCTGAATCAACTGTTCCAGCGTGGCCGCCCTGAGCACTTTTCTCATCAATTCGTTGGGAATCGGTTCTTCAGAAAGCACTAACTCGATCACTTCGTTACTGTGATCGGACAACACATTGATCATCCGGTTACGCCACGCCTGAGCCAACTCCAGCCGATCTTCAGGAATCGCGGACTCGGTTATTTTTTTTCCTTCGTCATCGAATGTCAGCATTTTCATCTTGATCAAATCGATAATACCCCGAAACGGGTTTTCGATATGCGCAGGACCCTCGCCGACAGGGATTTGGACGGCGACTGGATTTGCATCCAGGCGGCTTTGAATCTCGCCAAAAACGCGTTCGAAGTCGGCTCCTTCTCGATCGAGTTTGTTGATAAACGCGATCCGGGGAACCTTGTAACGATCGGCCTGTCGCCACACGGTTTCGCTCTGAGCTTCGACACCTTCGCGAGCGCTAAATACAACGACGGCACCGTCAAGGACTCGCAGGCTACGTTCAACTTCGGCCGTAAAATCGACGTGACCGGGCGTATCAAGCAGGTTGATGTGGATATCTTTCCAGTCAAATGTGACACAGGCGGAGTAAATCGTGATCCCGCGATTTTGCTCTTCTTCGTCGTCGTCGGTCGTCGTATTGCCACTATCGACTTTGCCCACGCGATGCTTACTGCCACTTAGAAACAGCATCCGTTCGGTGACGGTCGTTTTACCCGCATCGATATGAGCAATGATGCCAATATTTCTCAGGTTTTCCAGTTTTCGGGCCATGACGCCACCGCTTATTTCTTCAATTGAACTCTTTTGTGCCGTAAACGGCTCTTCGTTTTTTACCAAATCTCACTTTTTGGTGAGCTTCCAGAATCTCCCAAATCTCTTGTGCGCATGAAAAAACCGCCTCATCCCAGACAAAGCGGTTGGAAAAATGTTCGATTTACCATGCAAAATGAGCAAATGCCTTGTTTGCATCGGCCATCCGATGCGTATTCTCGCGTTTGGTCATTGCTGCGCCTTCCCGGTTGAACGCGGCGGTCAACTCGTCGGCCAGTTTCAAATGGGTCGAACGACCCTTCTTGTCTCGAACCGCGTTCAGGACCCAACGAATTGCCAGGCTTTGCTGCCGTGAACGGCTAACTTGCATCGGTACTTGATACGAAGCACCACCAACACGCTTGGAGCGAACCTCAAGATGAGGTTTCACGTTCTCAATCGCTTGTGTGAAGACTTCGATCGGTTCCTGGTCGGGAATACGTTTATGGATTTCATCCAGCGCGTCGTAAAAAACGTTTTGCGCGATGGTTTTTTTGCCGTCCCACATCAAGCAATTAATAAATTTGCTTGCCAGAATCGAATCAAACTTCGGATCTGGTTTTAATTGAGTTCGGCTGGAGGTGATTCGTCCCATGATCGATCGGTTCTTTTTGGATTGCTGTTACTTTTTCGCGCCATAACGGCTGCGAGACTGTTTTCTGTTCTCCACACCCAACGTGTCCTGTGCACCGCGAACAACCTGGTACCGAACACCTGGCAAGTCGCGAACACGCCCACCACGGACAAGAACGATCGAGTGTTCCTGAAGATTGTGACCTTCGCCAGGGATGTAGACCGTGACTTCTTTACCGTTTGACAACCGTACCCGAGTGATTTTTCGAAGTGCAGAGTTTGGCTTTTTGGGTGTCATCGTTCGCACTTGCAAACAGACGCCTTGCTTTTGAGGGCAACGGTCCAAAACTGGCGCTTTTGTGAACTTACGCTTTGACTTTCGTCGTTTGCGAACCAGTTGATTTATCGTGGGCATGGTTGATTTGATTCCAAAAAATACAGGCGGCCCGGCAAAACGCCGGCCCAATCGCAGCACGTAAAACTAATGCATTAAGGGGTACTGTCAAGCTCTAATCGTGGTTTTTGCCGACTGACAAGCTCCGGATGCGTTTGGAGTTCAGGCAATTCCGCCGTCCAACTCGTCTTGCCAAGCCTTGAGTTTGTCCCATTCACCAGCGGCAGCCAATTTGGCTTGATCGGGCCAAGTCGAAGGGTCTCTGGTTGCCAGCAGACCACCTGCCTCAACGAGAATTTCCTGAATACGGCTGACGTCGGTCGCACCGAGTACCGCGTAACTCGTAATTCCCCCCGCATACAGCAATTTTTCGATGGTCGGGCCAATCCCTTCGATGGCCTGCAAATTCTCCTGAGGTTGCTCAGCAGCAGTGTCAACCTGATCGGCTGAACGGCCACCGTCCAGCTGATCCTGCCATTCTTTGAGCTTATCCCATTCGTTATTGGCCGCCAGAGCCGCCTGGGCTGGCCACGTAGAAGGATCGTGCGCGGCCATTCCGGATCCGACCAGGATTTGACGAATCAAATCGGGATCGGTTGCTGTCAACTGGGAATAGGAGGTGATTCCCTGTCCATATAATAGTTCCTGAATTCTCGGACCGACTCCTTCAATCTGAGTGAGGTCTTCATGAACGCCAGTTGATGCGACTGTCTCGACACCGCCGTGAAGCGAGTCTTGCCATGCTTTCAGTCTGTCCCACTCGCCCGCTACCGCCAGAGCCGCTTGAGGAGGCCAGGTTTCAGGATCATGGACGGTGAAACTACCACCAGCAGTCGCCAGAATTTGGCGGAGATGATCGGGTGAACTCGCTTCCAAATGAGTATAGGTCGTGATTCCGGCCGAATTTAATAGCTCGGCGATTTTGGGACCAATCCCTTCGATCAGGGTGAGATCATCTTTTGGCAAAGCCTCATGGATGATTGGCCCATCTCCAATAGAGCCACCTCCGCCCATTGCAAGTCCCGTTTCTTCTGTCGGCGGGACTGATCCCAAACCCATATCGGAAGGTGACCCAAAATCGGTTGGAATCGTATCTTGTGTCATATCAATGGTCGACGGGGCATCTTGAACACCCGCCATTTCCATTTGAGCGCCGGCGTTACCCATCAGTTCATCCAGCGAACTAGTTGTCGACGGCTGGCTAAAACCTTGAGACTGCTGAGCTTGCATCGAAGTTCCATCGGTACTACCTGATTCCAACAACGGAAAGCTAGTTTCCAGTGCCTTCGAAGGAGCAGAGGCAATTTCGCGCATCGCTTCGAGGTTGTATTGGACTTCCGATTCCTGGAAGGTGCGGAAACCCGTACCGGCAGGAATCAAGTGTCCCAGGATCACGTTTTCTTTAAGACCGACGAGGTTGTCGACTTTTCCGCCGAGTGCGGCTTCGGTCAACACCTTGGTTGTTTCCTGGAAACTGGCGGCCGATATGAAGCTCGAACTTTGCACGGACGCTTTTGTGATTCCCAGTAGCTGAGTGCTGAATGTCGCAGGTTTTGGCTTGCCCCCCTTGGCAGGTTTGCCGCCCAGCATTTCAATCTTTGAGTTTGTCTCTTCCATGACCGACTTGGGAACGATACGACCTTTGTCGAAATCACTGTCGCCTTTGTCGCTGATCTTCAAGCATTTGCTGAGTTTTTCATTCTCTTTCAAGAAGTCGAACCGATCGCAAATCAGACCTGGGAGCATGGTTGTATCACCCGCGTCTTCGATCTTAACTTTACGGAGCATACGAGCGATGATGATTTCGATGTGTTTGTCGTTGATTTCAACGCGTTGACTTCGATAAACGCTCTGAACCTCGTGGACGAGGTATTGCTGAACCGCCTCTTCACCGGAAACTTCGAGAATGTCGTGAGGAACCAGCGGGCCGTCAACCAGTTGTTGACCGGCTTTGACAAAGTCACCGGAGTGAACGCGGAATCTTTTCCCGGTGGGACCAGGTGTTCATATTCTTCACCGGCCTCACTTTTGACCATGATCGTCCGTTTACCACGTTTCTTTTCGCTCAAGATTTCGACGACCCCGTCGACTTGCGAGAGAACGGCAGGATCCTTCGGCTTCCGCGCCTCAAAAATCTCGGTAACCCGAGGAAGGCCACCGGTAATATCGGAAATACCAGATGCCTCACGCGGAACTTCTGCCACGGTCGAACCAGCGGAGATTTCATCGCCTTCGTTGACCACGATGTGGGCTCGCTCCGGGAGATAATAGACGTCGAGCGGTCGACCATCGCTGTCTTCAACAACGATCTGCGGATGCATGTCGCCTTTGAAGTCGATGATACTTCGACGAACGGTTCCACTGACATCTTTCTCTTCCGACATCGTTTCGCCTTCGACGATGTCTTCATAGCGAATTCGGCCTGCGACTTCCGAAAGAACCGGAATGGCGTGTGGGTTCCATTGGCATAGGATCGTACCTTCTTTAATTTCCTGATCCTCACTGACATGCAGGTACGCACCGGCGGGGACTTTGTGGATTTCGAGTTCACGCCCTCGAGGATCGAGAATTGCGATTTCACCGTTTCTGGTCAAGACAACGGTCTGGCCTTTGTCGTTGGTGACATATCGCATCCGCGTAATCTTAACGACACCCGCCTTCTTACTTCGTTTCTCACTTTCTTCGGTGACGGTACCCGCGACACCACCGATGTGGAAGGTCCGCATCGTCAACTGCGTACCGGGTTCACCAATACTCTGGGCTGCGATAATTCCGACGGCCATTCCTTCCTCGACTTCGGCGCCGGTCGACATGTCCATGCCGTAGCATTTTCGGCAAACACCGAGTGATGCCGCACACGTCATCGGACTTCGCACCTGGATCTTCTCCAAGCCCATTTCCTCAATCTTCCGCGCGATCTCAGGCGTGATCATTTGGTTCTCACGAACGATCACTTCATCCGTCACAGGGTTCACGATATTCTGCCGTGAGACACGACCGTTGATCGCGGTTGCCAAGCGAACTTCGACTTGCTCGCCTCGATAAATAACACCCTTGGTAATTCCGCGAGTCGTTTCACAATCGTCCATCGTGATGACCACGTTTTGCGCGACGTCAGCCAGTTTCCGGGTCAGGTAACCCGAGTCAGCTGTTTTGAGCGCGGTATCGGCCAGACCTTTTCGCGCACCGTGTGTCGAACTGAAATACTCCAGAACCGTCAGGCCTTCGCGGAAGTTGGCCTTAATGGGCGTTTCGATGATTTCACCGGTTGGCTTGGCCATCAGGCCCCGCATCCCGGCCAACTGGCGAATTTGTTCGACACCACCACGAGCACCCGAATGAGCCATTAAAAACACTGGATTTACATAGCCCAGGCCGCCACGATCATCCTCCTTCATGGCATCCATCATTTCTTTGGTGATTTGTTCGCGAGCATGCGTCCAGGTATCCAAGACCTTGTTATAACGCTCTTGCTCGGTGATCACGCCGCGATCGTAATGCTTACGAAACTTGAGCACTTCTTTTTCAGCATCGGCAACGATCTTCTCTTTGGATTCCGGCGTTACCAGGTCGTCGGTCGCAAAAGAAAGACCCGATCGAGTACTCTCGCGGAAACCGAGCTGATTCATATCATCCAGGAGGTTGATTGTCGCGCGGCGACCCAACTCTTGATAACAATCAGAAATCACGACGGCGAGGTCACCACTTTTCTGCGGATAATTGTAAAAATCCATGCCGTCAGGAAGCATCATGTTGAACAGAATGCGACCGTAACTGGTCTCAATAATCTGGCTCGGCAGCCGATTTTCTTCGTCGATGCGGACAAAACGGTCTTTCGGCAATCGCACTTTGATTCGAGCGTGAACTGAGATGACCTTCTGTGCAAACGCGGTATCGGCTTCCGCGAGTGATGCGAAAACCATGCCTTCGCCTTTTTGATTCGGGAGAGCAAGCGTGATGTAATAACAGCCCATCACCGTATCCTGCGATGGGCTCATGATCGGCCGACCATTGGACGGAGCAAAAATATTATTGGTCGAAAGCATCAAGGTGTGAGTTTCAACCTGGGCTTCAATCGAAAGCGGAAGGTGAACCGCCATTTGGTCGCCATCGAAGTCCGCATTGAATCCTTTGCAGACCAGCGGATGCAGGTGAATCGCATTCCCCTCGACCAGCGTTGGTTCGAACGCCTGGATCCCCATGCGGTGAAGCGTCGGAGCACGATTGAGCATCACAGGATGATTCTGGATCACAAACTCAAGAATATCCCAGACCTCTTCATCCTTGCGCTCAAGCATCTTTTTGGCGCTTTTAATCGTGTCCGCGTGACCCAGTTCTTTCAGTTTGCGGATGATAAACGGCTGATAAAGTTCGAGCGCGATCTTTTTCGGCAACCCGCATTGGTGCAGTTTAAGACGAGGGCCAACCACAATGACCGAACGAGCCGAATAATCGACACGTTTGCCTAACAGGTTTTCACGGAAACGTCCCTGTTTACCCTTGATCATATCGGTCAAAGATTTCAATGGACGATTGCTACTTCCGAGGACCGGTCGCTTGCAGCGGTTATTATCAAACAGGGCGTCCACCGATTGTTGCAACATTCGTTTTTCGTTTCGAATGATGACTTCCGGCGCATTCAAGTCGACAAGTTTGCGAAGGCGGTTGTTACGATTGATAATACGGCGATAAAGGTCGTTCAAATCGCTCGTTGCGAAGTTGCCAGAATCAAGCAATACGAGCGGGCGCAAATCCGGAGGAATGACGGGGATGACGTCGAGGACCATCCATTCAGGCTTATTATCGCTATCCCGAATCGACTCAACGATTTTCAATCGATTGGTGAAGTCTTTTCGTTTCTGCTTCGAGCCCGTTTCGGCAAGTTCAACGCGCAAATCATCTGACAGTTTGACAAGGTCGAGATCGGACAACAGTTCCCGAACGGCTTCGGCACCCATGTTGGCGGTGAAGCTACCATCGCCATATTGGGCCTTGGCTGCTCGATATTCTTCTTCGGTCAGCAGTTGTTGCTTTTCCAGATCGGTCGTCCCCGGATCGGTGACCACATAGTCCTGGAAATACACCACTTTCTCAAGACTCGAAGTCTTCATGTTCAGCAAGTTGCCCAGCCGGCTGGGCATCGCTTTAAAGAACCAGATATGCACGACGGGGGCAGCCAATTCAATGTGGCCCATGCGTTTGCGACGCACACGCGAGTGAGTCACTTTGACGCCGCAACGATCGCAGATCATGCCTTTGTATTTCATCCCACGGTATTTGCCGCAGGCACATTCCCAGTCCTTTTCCGGACCAAAAATCCGTTCACAGAACAGTCCGTCTTTTTCCGGGCGGTAGGTTCGATAGTTAATCGTTTCGGGTTTCTTGACTTCGCCCATCGACCAACTGCGAATATCGTGGGGCCGCGCGAGGCTGATCTTTACCGATGCGTAGTCGTTAATTCGATCGTATGAGGTGTCGGCAGTTGCCATAGTCACCTGCTCCTTGTTGTTTTGGACCGTTGTTTGGGCGAGTGAACCAGAAACAGACTCTGGTTCACTCGAAAGGTTCGCTGTTGTTAGGATCAATATTTTTAGCTGCGTCGTTTTTCCAATTGCATGTTGAGTGCAAGACCACGAATCTCGTTCGTGAGTACATCAAAACTCGCAGGCGTGCCGGCCTCAAGTGTGTTTTCACCCTTGACCATCGACTCGTAAATCTTGGTCCGGCCTTCCACATCGTCACTCTTCACCGTCAATAATTCCTGCAAGATGTAAGCCGCACCGTAGGCTTCAAGTGCCCAGACCTCCATCTCACCGAAACGCTGACCACCAAAGCGGGCTTTTCCGCCGAGTGGTTGCTGCGTAATCAGGGAGTAGGGTCCGGTACTTCGAGCATGAACCTTGTCGTCCACCAAGTGGTGCAGTTTCAACATATAGATGTAGCCGACCGTCGTTTCCTGCCCGCATGGTTCACCGGTTCGCCCGTCGATCAAGGTGCACTTTCCATGGCCAGGCAATCCAGCCTCGGCCAAAACCTCGTTGATCTCGGCTTCGGTCGCACCATCAAACACCGGAGTAATCGCCTGAAAACCAAGTTTAGAACCTGCCCAGCCAAGGTGGGTCTCGAGAATCTGGCCAACATTCATTCGGCTGGGTACGCCGAGTGGGTTCAGCAGAATCTGAAGTGGCGTCCCGTCTTCGAGATATGGCATGTCCTCAACCGGCAGAATCTTGGCAATCACACCCTTGTTCCCGTGTCGGCCCGCCATTTTGTCGCCAACCGAAATGGTTCGTTTGGTTGCAATGTAGACCTTGACCATCTGTAATACACCACTGCGAAGCTCGTCGCCCCGTTTCATGCTGTTGACGGTTCGGTCACGGGCGTCAATTGAAGCTTCGACCCCAGGCCACATTTCCGCGTAAATCTGCTCGATCTGCTTGATTTTGTCATCGCTGCGCATACGATCGGTGACCGATGAGAGGCGGAAATAAGCAGCTTTCTCGGAGATAAACTTTGAGCTTTGATCGCGTGTCAATGGTGTTTCATCGTCGTCAGTCATGGTTTTACCTGTGACTTTTTCCATTGCGTCGATCATCGTTGCGAATTCTTCGGCAACTTTCTCGTTGCCTTCAGTTTCCGCAGCCTTCAGGTCTTTCTCGAAAACTTTTCTTTCTTCTTCCGATAGACTCATACGGCGCGAAAATCGCTGGGTATCTATCACGATGCCTTCGATTCCGGACGAAACTTCGAGCGAGTCGTTTTTGACGTCTTCACCAGCTCGACCAAAGATGGCATGCAATAGTTTTTCTTCAGGCGTCAATTCCGTCTTGGATTTTGGGGAAACTTTGCCAACGAGAATGTCGCCCGGTTTGACATAAGTTCCGACCCGAATAATCCCGTTTTCGTCCAGGTTGCGCAGTGCCTTTTCGCTGACGTTCGGAATATCGCGAGTGAATTCCTCGCGACCAAGTTTGGTTTCGCGAATCTCGACATCGAATTCTTCGATATGAATCGAAGTGTAGGTGTCGTTCTTGACCAGTTCCTCACTGATGATGATCGCGTCTTCGTAGTTATAACCATCAAACGACATAAAACCGACCAGCACGTTGCGACCGAGAGCCAGTTGCCCTTTGTAGGTCGCAGCACCATCGGCAATTACATCGCCTTTTTCGACTTTCTGCCCGGGACTCACGAGCGGCTTCTGGTTCAGGCAAGTTCGCTCGTTCAATCCAACATATTTTTTGAGCGTATAAACATCGCTGCCAATTTCGACATGCGTCGAGTCAACATAAGTCACTCTTCCTGCCCGCTCAGCCTTAACAACCATGCTCGAATTTTCCGCAACCGGAACTTCCAGACCGGTGCCCACGATGGGTGGTTCAGCAACCAGCAATGGGACAGCTTGTCGCTGCATGTTGGAACCCATCAAAGCGCGGTTCGCATCATCGTGCTCCAGAAACGGAATCAAACCCGCTGAAACACCTACCATTTGGGCGGGTGCGATGTCGATATAACTGACTTCTTCCGGTCGCACTAACGAAAAGTCGGCCTTGTATCGCGCAATGATGTTGCCACCGAGTTGTTTCAGACCCACAATCCGTCCGTCTTCGACCAGAGTATCGGCCGGAGCAACATTGACTTCCGACTCTTCGTCGGCACGAAGCCAGAAAATTTCGTCGGTGATCTTGCCTTGTTTGACAACGGCGTAAGGTGTTACCAGGAATCCGTAGTCATCGACACTCGCAAAAATTGCGAGACTCGAAATCAACCCGATATTCGTACCTTCCGGCGTTTCGATTGGACAAATCCGACCGTAGTGCGAGATGTGAACGTCGCGAACTTCGAAACCTGCTCGTTTTCGATTCAAACCGCCAGGACCAAGAGCCGACAAACGACGTTCGTGCGTCAATTGTGACAACGGATTGGTCTGGTCAACGACCTGCGATAGTTCACCCCGGCCAAAGAAATAATCGATTGCGGCAGAAACGCTTTTGGGGTTAACAAGACTGCGCGGCGTCATGTCGTCAACTTCCTTCATGCTCATCCGTTCCTGCACGGTCCGGCGAAGTTTCAAGAAACCTTTACGAAGTTCGTCGGACGCCAATTCATCGATGGTTCGCAATCGACGGTTACCCAGGTGGTCAATATCGTCGACATAGGCATCGTTACCGGGAGTCGAAAGCTCAAGGATGTACTTGATGCACGCCAGAATATCGTCCGGACGCAAAGTCATTTCTTTTTCAGAAACTCCGAGGTCCAATTTTCGATTAATTCGGAAGCGGCCAACTTTACCTAATCGATAACGATTCGGATCGTAGAACTTTTCTGTAAACAAGGTGCGTGCTTTTTCAAGTGCCGGCGGATTGCCCGGACGCAGTCGTTGATAAATCCGCAGCAAGGCTTCTTCGTGACTGGACGTATTGTCTTCGGCCAACGAATTGAAAATCAACGGCGACCGAGGAGCTGCAATTATCTCAATGACCTTGACTTTGGCTGCGATAATCAATTCGGCAGCTTCTTTGGTGATCTTGGTTCCGGCGTCGACGATGATTTCGCCTGCCCGCTCCGACGTGCCGGGATAGATGATATCATCAACGGCGACCTTGCCTTCAATTTTTGAAGCGCTTCTTCCGTCAACGACTTTGACTTTCGTCGAATCATAAAACGCGCGAATGATATCGGAATCCTCGCTGAACCGAGGATCCATTGCCCGCAGCAACGTGATCGCGGAGAATTTTCCGCTTTGATCAATTCGAACCGTGAGCGCATCCTTTTTCGTCGCGTTGACTTCGATCCAGCTACCCCGTTCCGGAATCACTCTACAACTTGGCAGCTTGCGGTCCGAAGTGGTATCGGATTCCATCACGAAGTCGATCCCTGGCGACCGGTGCAATTGGCTGACGACAACCCGTTCGGCGCCGTTGATGATAAATTCACCGCCACCGAGCATGATTGGAATATCACCCAGGAAAACCTCTTCCTCGATCGGCTGTTCTTTTTCCAGACGCAACCAGACGCGGAAGGGTTGACCGTAAGTCAAGCGAAGTTGACGACACTCCTCGGGCGTATAACGAGGTTTGCCAAGTTCGTATCGGACATAGCTCAACTTGAGTTTCTTGTCGTAACTCTCAATCGGAAAAATCTCCTGCAGGACACTTTCAATGCCAACGGAGGATTTTCGTTTTTCAGGATCCAAATCGTTTTGCAGAAACGCTTTGTAGCTGTGCGTTTGGATTTTGGTCAGATCGGGCGGGACTTGATAGTCACGTCCGCTTCCAAAACGTCGAACCGCATGGGGCTGCAATCGTCGCTCAATTGGGGTTGCCATAAGCGCGGAATCTCCAGGTCAATTATCAAGCAAACCGAACGGTATTCGGTCGCTGTGGGTTGAAATGCAATACAGCTGGGCGGATTGGAAACAAGCCGCCAGGAAACGAGATGAATGAACGAACGACAAATACACACCACGACCGTATTGTTGGCTCCCAACGTACGACTGAATCTGGTGTGGCATGGACGCGCATACATTCACAATCGTCTGGGCGGCCAAAAATCGGACCGCTTTTTAGGTTGGCACGCTGGTTGTCTTGCACGCGACTACAAACGAACAAAACACTGGATTGGCTTAGTTAACTGGGTGGGTGGTCGCTGCAGAAGCCATCCTGATCTGCAGCGCAAACCCCATTTCGGACTGAACTACTTCAGTTCGATGCTGCCACCGGCTGCTTCGACATCCGCTTTAATCTTTCCGGCGTCTTCTTTCGAAACACCCTCCTTGAGCGTCGCTGGGCAGCTTTCAACCATTTTCTTGGCTTCCATCAAAGAAGCACCGGTGATGGTTTTGACGACTTTGACAACATCAAGTTTTTTATCACCGAATCCTGTCAAAACGACGTCAAATTCCGTTTGCTCTTCAACGGCGGCTCCGGCATCGCCTGCACCTCCGGCCATCACAACCGCACCACCGGCTGCAGCTTCGATACCGTGAACTTCTTTCAAATAGTCGCTTAGTTCTTTTGCGTCTTTCAGCGTTAGCTCGGCGATTTGATCACCAAGTGTTTTGGCTGAATCGGAAAATTCGATTGTTGCTGTTTCTTCAGACATCTCTGCGTCACCTTTCTTATTCGAGCGCCCAGGCGGGACCAGGCCCCCAATGTCAATTGATCAATATTTTTGTTACGTTTATTTGAACGAGTTCTACTCGCCTTTTTCCACAATCTCTTTGATCTGGCTGGCAAGCTTGCCACCAGGACCCTTGATCTGAGCCGACAATTGCGAACCAGGACCAAGGATTTGACCGACCAGCAAACTGAGCTGTTCAGCACGATTCGGCCATCTGCTGATTTCGAGAACGCGCTCTGAAGAGAGCTGTTCTCCGTCCATGACACCGCCGCGCGCCTTGAATTGTTCGAACTCGTCATCCCTGTCCAGTTCGGCAACTTCTTTGACGAGCGACACAAAATCTTCGGCACCCCACATGACTGCCGCGTTCCCGTTGAGACCTTCAAAAGCCGGAGCCAATGAAGTTCCCTCTGTCGCACGACGCGCAAGGCTGTTCTTGATCACCAGCAAGCCAATGTTTTTCTCGCGCAATCGCTTGCGAAGAACGGTGGTCTTGTTGGCGTCCAAACCAACGACATTGGCCAACACACAATCCTCAACGCCGTCAAGGCGGTTGCCGATGTTTTTGGCCAACAGGTCTTTTACATACTTACTCATGAATATGACTCTTATTTTCGACCGCCTGGATCAGGCGGTCGCTGGTTTCAGTTTGCGAAATGCTAGGCAGCGACTTGCACGCCTGGGCTCATCGTCGCGGCGACGGTCACGCCTCTGACATACGTGCCCTTGGACGCATTTGGTTTTAGTGAATTCACGAAATCGATGAATGCTGAAATGTTTTCTTCCAATTTCTTGTTATCAAAACTCAACCGGCCGACGACCGCATGAACATTACCACCGTCGTCATTTCGGAATTCAACTTTACCAGCCTTGTATTCCTTTACGGCTTCAGCGACGTCCGGCGTAACAGTTCCGGCACGTGGTGAAGGCATCAATCCTCGGGGACCCAACACCCGGCCCAACGGACCGACAATCCCCATCATGTCTGGTGAAGCAATACAGACATCAAAGTCCAACCAGCCGTCGGTGATCTTTTTGGCAAGATCTTCCTGTCCAACAGCATCCGCCCCTGCCTCGGTTGCCGCATCGGCAACCGGTCCACGAGCGAACACGACCACGCGCTGAGTTTTCCCGATGCCATGAGGCAACACCAAGGACCCGCGAACCAATTGGTCCGCTTGCTTGGAATCGATGCCCAATCGCATGTGAATTTCAACCGCTTGATCGAACTTGGCTCCATCAAACCCCTTCAGAATCTCAACTGCCTTTGACAAAGCAACCGGATCGGAAGGAAGTGTTTCCGCTAAATTTTTGTATCTTTTTGATCTTGTCATCGTTTTCGTAACCGCCGTGCGGCAAAATTTGTATTGTTTAGGTCCTTCGTTCCGATCGACAATCCTTCAATTCCAACTCAAGACTCGACAATAATCCCCATACTGCGGGCGGTTCCCTCAATCATTCGACACGCATGGTCAAGGTCACGAGCATTCAAGTCGGCCATCTTCTTTTCACAAATGTCCTCGATTTGCTTTCGATTGACCGTGGCAACTTTGTCCCGGTTGGGGACTCCTGAACCCTTGGCAATACCAGCCGCCATTTTCAGCAGCGAAGCAGCGGGTGGGCTTTTGGTAACAAAGTCAAATGTGCGATCGTTATAAACCGTGACAATTACCGGAATCGGTGTGCCGTTATATTCCTTGGTTCGATCATTAAACTGCTGAACGAACTGACCCAGATTGATTCCAAATCTACCCAACGAAGTACCGACCGGCGGAGCAGGAGTCGCCTGTCCTCCAGGCACCTGAAATTTCGCCTGCCCTGTTATTTGTTTTGCCATTAATCTGTTTTCCAATCTGTCTGGCGAGATTCCAATTCACGAAGCCTACAAATTCTCGACGTGCCAATGATCCAGTTCGACTGGATTTAAGCGGCCGAAAATATTGATCATTACCGTAATCCGGCCATTCCGCTCATCGATAGAGGACACTTCACCTTCGTAGTTCTGAAAATAACCTTCCTTGACACGCACTCGATCGCCAACCTTGAACCTGATCGAAGTCTTTATGTTTTCTTCACTCTGCTCTTCCACTTCGGGTCTCGTCGTCGAAATAATTCGAGCAATCTCTTCCGGTGTGAGCGGCGCGGGTTTGCCGGCGGCACCTGTAAAGTCGCCAATCCCGGGGGTTTCCCGCACCAGGAACCAGCTGTCATCGTTGATCACCATGTTGACAACGATGTAGCCGGGATAGAGTTTTCGTTTTACGATTCGCTGTTTTCCCGATTTTGTAAACTCGCGAACATCCTCGGTGGGAACCAAGATGTCACCGAAATACGAATCGAGTCCGGCTACTTTGACACGCCGCAGCAAGGCATCGCAGATCGAGTTTTCTCGGTTAACCTGAACCTTGAGAATATACCAGTTCATTTCCGATTCATCAGTCGGCTCGATCACAGCCGCTTCGTCGACGAACTCCTCAATCGGCGACGCATCTTCATCTTCTTCGTCGTCCTCAAGGTCATCGTCGGTCACGATCTCTTCGGCTGAAAAACCCAACTCGTTTAGATCTTCTTCGACCACCTCGCCGGTTTCCTCGACGACTCCCGCGTCCTCTTCCGGAGCATCGACAACAGACTCGTCCGATCCTTCGTCGAGTGACTGAACGTCTGCCACTTGAGGCGCAACTCCCTCAGCGACAGCCGACTCGTCGACCCCCGATTCCGAAGACTGCTCATCCGTTACCGCTTTGTCGTCCATTTACCTAGTACCGAATGTTGATCAACTGGAATAAAAACGACCAAATAATGTCAAACACCCACAATAAACCGGCCATGGCAAAAATAACGAACATCACCACGACGCTCGCATTCCACAACTCGGTTTTCGCTGGCCACGAAACCTTGTTCATTTCCGCTTCAACGGCGATCAGAAAATCCGCAAAGGCCGTGTAATTCACGACCCGATACGCAAACCAGATCCCAATCGCCGAAAAAGCAATCAACGAAAAATACTTCGAACCCTGGAAATAACCTGTAAACCAACCGGTTCGATACATCTCGTAGCCAGCCAAAAGAGCCACAAGTGCGATCGCCAAAAATGTCACCTGACGAACAATCCTGCCCTGATTGGGCTTATATAACCCAATTCGAAACAGCTCGGCCCAAAAGCTCGCACTGCCTTCCTGGCTTACTTTCTGCTTCTGCTTCGCCATCGAACTCACGGGACACCTCACTAACAAACCCGCCATGATGACGGCGTTCGCGATTATTTAGTTTTGACTCGAATTTAAAATGTCAGCCCAATGGCAGGGGCGGAGGGACTCGAACCCGCAACCGCTGGTTTTGGAAACCAGTGCTCTACCAATTGAGCTACACCCCTATTCTTGAGCAGAACACGCCAATTCCTATTCGCTTTTCGCTTTCAATATTTGCACCGAAAGCGCCGCGCGAAACCAATCACGCGACGCCCCAAAATGCCTCAAGAGCCCTCCAACTCGGCCCATTTACACTCCCGACTAGTCGAGAACTTTTGTCACCACACCCGAGCCAACCGTTCGGCCACCTTCGCGAATTGCGAAACGGACACCATCGTCGATTGCGATCGGCTTATGCAATTCCACCGACAGCCGCACATTGTCACCCGGCATGCACATTTCGGCACCCACCAGATTCGCCGTGCCTGTCACGTCTGTTGTACGGAAGTAAAACTGCGGACGATAACCGCTGAAGAATGGAGTATGTCGTCCACCCTCATCCTTACTCAAGCAGTAAATCTCGGCTTCAAACTTGAGGTGGGGAGTGATCGAACCTGGCTTAGCCAATACCTGACCGCGCTGAATCTCTTCTCGCTTAACACCACGAAGCAGACAACCAACATTATCGCCAGCCCGACCTTCGTCGAGGATTTTTCGGAACATCTCGACACCCGTGCAAGTCGTCTTGCGTGGCTCGGCTTCAAGACCGATGATTTCAACCTCTTCGCCGGTCCGCACAACGCCGCGCTCAATCCGACCCGTCGCAACCGTACCGCGACCCTCAATCGAGAAGACGTCTTCAATCGCCATCAAGAAAGGCCGTTCATCTTCACGAACGGGCTCAGGAATTTGCGTGTCAATCGCATCCATCAATTCACCAATGCACTTATTGGCCTCGGCATCACCGGGGTTTTGGTAAGCGGGCAAAGCACTACCGCGGATGATGGCAACATTGTCGCCGTCAAAATCATACTTGCTGAGCAACTCACGAACCTCCATCTCGACCAGCTCAAGAAGTTCATCATCGTCAACCAAGTCGCACTTGTTGAGGAAACAAACCAGCGCTGGAACATCAACCTGACGAGCCAACAAAACGTGTTCCTTCGTCTGAGGCATCGGTCCATCAGCGGCCGAGACAACCAGAATCGCACCGTCCATCTGGGCGGCACCGGTGATCATGTTCTTGATAAAGTCAGCGTGTCCAGGGCAATCGATATGGGCGTAGTGACGAGTTTCTGTCTCATACTCTACGTGGGCAACTGCGATCGTCACCGTTTTTGTATCGTCGCGGACCGTGCCACCCTTGGCAATCTCAGCATATCCTTTTGCTTCCGCCAAACCTTTCGCCGCTTGAACTGCAAGTATCGCGCCTGTCAAAGTCGTTTTACCATGGTCAATGTGACCAATCGTGCCGACGTTCACATGCGGCTTTGTCCGCTTAAATTCTTCCTTGGCCATGTTTTTTTAAACCCTACCTGTTTTCTTCTATTATCGATAACCAAGCTAAACAACCCGACCCGAAAGTCGAACCACAAATCGACCCAAAGGCCGAACAATCAGAGCTGCTGATGGGATTTGAACCCATGACCTCGTCCTTACCAAGGACGCGCTCTACCACTGAGCTACAGCAGCCAGTTACAGCCGCAGAATCTCCGGAAGTGCGTTCAATCGTCCCCATCAATACGATGAGCGGGTGAAGGGAATCGAACCCTCACAACCAGCTTGGAAGGCTGGGGCTCTGCCATTGAGCTACACCCGCTAAACACAACGCAACCCCCAATGGCACAAGGTCCACTTATGAGCCGCAATCGAGTTAATCAATCAATGTATCAAATTGAGCGAAAACCCCAATGGATGTTCTCAAGAATCTGGGTGAAAATCCTACAATCGCAACGCATATTCGAATCTGGACCAACTCCGCGATTTTCCGCAAAATGTTACGCAATCACGCTCCCCTGGGCCAGTTATTTTAAGCAAATCCACCGCATTTACTAATTCTGATAAGTGGGGGGTGCAGGATTCGAACCTGCGAAGGCTGAGCCAACAGATTTACAGTCTGTCCCGTTTGACCGCTTCGGTAACCCCCCAAGCCTTAAAAAACCACAGCACTTTACCTGTTCACCAGCCAAAGCAAAGACCGGTATTGGCCAAACGACGCGAAAAAAAGCCAGCGGAGGGGTTCGAACCCACGACCTGCGGTTTACAAAACCGCTGCTCTGCCAACTGAGCTACGCTGGCGCAATTTCAGCAAAGTAAGTGAAGTTTGGTAAATATATCTAAATCCAAATGCCCCGCAATACGAAATTGGACCCCAACCGGCTTGGAGAGGTTCGGATCTTGCGAATCTGATCCTCAAATCGGGCGACAACATAAATCGGGCGACAACAGGATTGCCTTCCCCCCTATTCCTTTCGTGTTTTGATGGAAAGCAGTGCCGCTCCTGCGAGAGCATTCCATTCGGCGACATGACTTCGCCAATACGAGAGACCGTCGCTTCGGTCCATTCGGGTCAGAGCGACTTTTCGCCGTTTCTTCACTCGAAACGAAAAATTGAGTCCCAAAACGCAACAGTGGTTCAAAACGCCACAATCCTCTGATACGAAAATAGCCGGTTGAATCGGCAACCGGCTGAGAATCTCCTGAACTAAGGCAAGGCATGGACCAAGGTTAGTTTTCGCTATCCAACATCCCTTCTGGAAGTTCGATGTTCTCTTCTTTCGCCGCTACTCGAAGCTTGTTCAGAGCCCGGGCCTCAATCTGGCGGATCCGCTCTTTCGTGACTCCCAGCTCAGCTCCAACTTCTTTCAAAGTTTGCGGCTCTTGGCTGTAATCCAGCCCAAAACGACTAATAATAATCTTCTGCTCACGATCGTCGAGACTCGCCAAAATCTGACTAACTTGTTCCGAGCGTTGAGCCTGCTGTGATTCAAGCAAGTACCGATCGGACCGTTGATCGGCTTTCGCCAGGAACATCTCTTCGGCGGTTGGACGGAACCGATCCCGTTGCTTGAACTCACCCGGAATCGTGCGGGCGTAATTCTTCATAATCGCCCAACTCGCATAGGTGCTAAATTTGTTGCCTCGAGCGTAGTCAAATTTTTCAACCGCTCGAATGAGCGACATGTTTCCATCGCTGACGAGCTGGAAGAAGTCGTCACTGGATGCAACATGCCGTTTGGCAATCGAAACCACCAGTCGCAAGTTCGATTGAACAATCCTGTTTTTAACTTTGACAGCCTCATCATACAGGCGCTCAATTTCATCCATCTCGCCCGAACGAGCACGCGTCACATCAAGCTTGTCTCGAAGTTGACGAGCCTTGCATTTGAGGAAGTTGAACTTGCGGAACAGGTACTGTTCTTGTTCACGAGTCAACAACGGATGCTCATAAAGCGAGGCCAAGTATCGCGGCAATCCTGCCGGAGGCTTCGTTCGACGTGTTGCCTTTTCTGGAACCGGCATCGCGGATTCAACAATTCGTTTATAAGCACTCTTGCGATGAAACTCCGCATTGTCCATGAAATCCAATGGTAGCTCCATGATGTTCATCGCACGCATTTCGTTAACGACGCGGTAGACGGTTGTCTTAGTGCGACAGTAACGTCTAGCAATCGACTCGGCTGATCTCCCCGTCTGAAAGTCCGCGTAAATTCGCTCTTTCATTTCCAGGTTCAAAACACCGGTTTGATCAGGGAAGACCGCCATTTCTGGATGTTTTTGATCGAACTGCTTGATCGTGTAACGAATCGTCTCCACGCTACGACTCATGTGTTTCGCGATTCGACGCGTCACTTCAGCAGGACAACCACCGGCCCGAGCGAGTCGACGAGCGCGATCAATGATCTCGTCCTTATCGCCAGCTGTCAGTTGACTGAATCGTTCGCCCCGTCTTACTTTGTCGCGGTTCGCCTTGGCAAACCGATCAACGCTACTATGAAGGAACCCGACTCGTTTTCGCCCACCGTCAAAAATGAGTTTGCGGCTGACGAGTCCCTGTTGGCGCCATCGTGAAATCGTTTTCGTTGAAACGTTAAACATCTTGCTCAGATCGTCGACCGTGTGAACGGGTTGTCCGAATTCTTCGGCGCTGATATTGGCAGACTCCGAAAGGTCCTCAATAAACGAAAGCAAATCGTGTCGCAGATTCGGGCCACTAATTTTCACAATCGGTGCATTTTCCGGCCGAAATGATGTCACTCGATAACAGACAAATTCAAAGTTATAGTTTTTGTCATCTTGAAGATCGGCAAGCAATCTTTCAGCGGCATCAATTTGTTCGATCTTCTTCTCTCGGGGCGCAAATCGAACCTGTTGATCGCGGAGCTGACGAATGGATTCACATTTATAGGTGGTGTGCATATTCAACCTCTTTGTTCCCGGGCAATCTCATTTCTCGACAGCCATCTGAAATTGAGACGCTGTCAATTGGACGAAATCGCGCCGGTAAAGTTCCTCATTTTGAGATCCTCCTGATCTTGCTTTCTCATTCCGATGACGTCATGTCAGCCGAAATTGTTACGTCAAATCTTCGAAAATGTTCAATTCATTTGTCGTAACACTCTGGTGTGTCAACCTTTATTCGATTTACAGCCTTTTGAAGCAAACCTTTGACCGCAAAAACGCCGGCGGGACAACCAAAGCTCAACTCGCCCCACTGCCATGATCAGCAATCAGGACGATCTATTCGGTAGTTCTGCAAAACTCATTCCATGTTCACGGATTTGGACCAAATCTCACTGTTTTCTTCAAAATCAGCGATTGCCTAATCAGCCGTTCATGCGTAGCACGTTGGGAGCCCCTTTGATAGCAAACCGCAAACCAAGACAAAGGTTGCGAAAGGAAACGAGATTGTTCGATTTGAGATGAGAATCTGACCGATTATTAGTCAAAAGCTATGGAAGGGGTTGGAACGGACTCGAATCCAATGTTGCCGTGTTTTCGGTACCAGTATCCAAATATTGGGGAAAAAGTAAGAAAAATGCTAAAGAATCACGAAATTTCGATGTTTAGACTGTCATCTTGGCTGGTTTTTGCTTCAATTCTCGGTCTCATTGGGGGTGTTAACTCGAAACCTGTCTCGGCTGAAGACCCGGTTGACATCTTGGTTGAATTTGAAAGTGGCGATATTCACCAGGTCACTGCTCAATTTGAACACACTGGAGTCGTCATTGTGGACAATGCCGGGCAGGACGAAGGTGCTCGGACCGTACCTCTGAAAGTCGTCGCCAAACTCGATTTTGACCAGCGCTTCACGGGCAAAAAGCAAGATCTGCAAGCCATTCGAATCTACCGCGAAACGAAGGCAGATATCAAAATCGACAAGGGTTCAACCAAATCCGCACTTTCGGATGAAAACAGGCTGATCGTAGCTCGTATCCAACCCAGTTCTTTCCAACGACTTCAAATGGCGTCCATTTCTGATGTTCTCAAGCAAAACGAACTCGAACTGATCCGAAACCCCGCGGATCCGTTGTCCTTTGTTCATCTCTTCAACAAACGAAACGTAAAGACCGGTGACAAATGGAAAATCTCCTCAGAAGCCATCGCCGACTTCTTGGCGGTCGAACGCGTTTACGAAAACGAAATTGAGCTGGTCTTAAAATCGGTAACGAAGAATGTTGCGAAAATCCACATTGTCGGTTCCATCAAAGCCGAGGTCGATGATGTCACGACCGAAATGCAAGTCAGTGGGTTCTCGCTGATCGATCTGGAGAAAAAGCAGCTTACCGCGATTCGAACGAATATTCGCGAAAATCGAAGCCCCGGTCAAGTCGCACCTGGCTTTGAGGGTCAAACGAAAATCGCCTTGAAAGTCTCGCCCAAAATTTCAGTGCCGGAACTTTCAAATGACGCATTGTCCAAAACCAAAGCCAAACGAATTGAAAGGAAATTGAAATGGGAATCCGACCAAGGCAATTTCCAAATCACCCATGATCCGCGTTGGCGAGTTATTGCATCTGAAACCGATGCTGCCGTCCTGCGATATCTGGACAATGGAGAATTATTGGCACAATGCAATGTTGTTACGCTTCCCTCGCGACCCGCAGACCAGCCCTTGAAACTTGCTGACTTTAAGTCCGAAGTCGAAAAGATTGTGGCTGCCGAAGAGTCTGCCGACGTCATCGATTCCCAGGAGTTGAAGACCACCAATAACCTCACGGCATTGCGAGTCCAGGTGGACGGGATCGAATCAAAAGTGCCGATCACGTGGATCTACTACCATGTTGCCAACTCCGACGGTCGCCGATTGACCTTTGCATTCACGATGGAGCGGACCATGGCTGATCGTTTTGCAACGGCAGACAGAGTATTGGTGAATCAAACGCTATTCAAGCCCCTTGCCAATAAAACAGCCGAGTCCGAACAAGGTCGTTCGGCTTCAAAACCATCGACCGAATCAAATCGGTAGATGCAAAAAGACAAGTTTCGATAGCGAGTTGACGACCTTGAGTTTCCGTGCGCGTGTCCTTCGATCGTGTTGACCACTTGAGAACTGGTTTGCGGATCGGTTAACCTGCTTGCCTGGAATCGCGTACTTTACAGGCAAAAAATCAATGCTCGATCTGTTTGACAAAATTACCGAAGCGGCGAACGCCATCAAAAGCAAGTGGTCTCAAAAGCCTGCCGTCGGAATCATTCTTGGAACTGGCCTGGGCCCGTTAGTCGAAAAGATCGAAGTTGCCGCCTCCATCGACTACGGCGAAATCCCGAACTTTCCGCGCTCCACCGCCCTTTCGCACAAAGGCCAGCTGGTTTGTGGCACACTGAATGGGCTTCCCGTCGTTGCCATGCAAGGCCGTTTGCATTTGTATGAGGGATACCCGCTAAAAGAAATCACCCTGCCGGTCCGCGTGATGAAATCGTTAGGTGCAGACTTGCTCGTTTGTTCCAATGCAGTCGGCGCACTGAATCCTTATTATGCCAAGGGCGACATCATGTTGATCGAAGATCAGATCAACCTGATGGGCGACAACCCGCTGATCGGAATCAATGATGACCGTCTCGGGCCGCGTTTTCCCGACATGTGCGAGCCGTATTCGCACGAATTAATCGATCGGGCACTGCGAATTGCTCGTGCGGAAGATATTGTTGCTCACAAAGGCGTGTTGGTCGGAGTGGCCGGACCTAATCTTGAAACGCGAGCCGAATACCGGTTCTTGCGAACCATCGGAGCAGATGTCGTCGGTATGTCGACGATTCCAGAAGTCATTGTGGCAGTCCATTGTGGAATGAGAGTGGTCGGTTTTTCGGTCATCACCGACCTTTGTCTGCCCGACGCCCTCGAACCGGCTGATGTAAACGAGATCATCAGAGTCGCGAACGAGGCCGAACCAAAATTGTCGAAACTGGTAACGGGCGTTTTGGCCGAAGAGGCATAGGACTCGTCCGCATGAATCCTCAACAGCTTTGCACAGCTGCCAACCAATCCGCCAATTTTATTCGCGAGCAATTCGCAAGCCGAACCCGGCATGGAATCATTCTGGGTACCGGTGCGGGAAAACTGGGCGATGCAATCGACACTGAGTTGACGATCGACTACGGTGATATTCCAAACTTTCCTCGCAGTACGGTAATCGGCCATAAAGGCCAACTCATTTGCGGAACGCTCGCTGGGACTCCCGTTGTCGCAATGCAGGGTCGCTTCCATTTGTACGAGGGTTACCCGGTAGATTCGGCCACGCTTCCGATTCACATGATGCAACGGCTGGGAGTCGAAGTGCTGGTTGTCAGTAATGCCTCCGGCGGAATGAATCCCAAAATGAACAGCGGCGATATTATGCTGATCGAAAGTCATATCAATCTCATGTTTCGCTCGACGCCCAACATGTACAACGAACCCTCCCGCGGACGAGCGTCACATCGGAGCGATGTTTACGACCACGCGTTGATGAAAATCGCAGAACGTTGCGCCCGAAAAAACGGCTTCGCAGTCCATCGCGGGGTTTACGCAGCGATGCTTGGTCCCAATTACGAGACTCGTGCCGAATACCGTTTTCTGCGGCAAATCGGTGCCGACGTGGTAGGAATGTCAACGGTGCCCGAAGTGTGTGTTGCCGCCAAATATGAAATCCGAGTTCTCGGTCTGTCCGTGATTACCAACGTCGCTAATCCCGATTCCATGGAAGCCACTTCCGGTCAAAAAGTCGTCGATGCTGCCGAAATCGCAGCACCTAACTTGAAGGCGATCGTTGTCGATGCTCTCAAAAACGGCTAGACGGGATTCCAAGCGATTATTTCCGCTGCGCGATGATGACATTGCCCTAATCCTGGACTCGCTAGCGAATTCAAATTCGTCTAGGTTGGCAAGCGTCCACTTGTTAGACTCGCCAACCAAATCTGCTGGCACATGCTTGCCCATTAAATCAAGGAAGATCTTATGCGCTCTTGCCAATCTTTTTGTTTTTGCTTTGTGTTGTTGATCCCAAGTCTGGTTTTGGGACAGAACAATCAAACGCAGCAATATCAGCGGCAATTAGAAAATACAGCAAGAACGGCTTCTCCTCAGGAACCCGTCACCGCGAGGCAACAACAGCAAACCACTCCCGAACAGATGCGGGCAATGCAGGACGCAATTACGCAACAACAGCGAGAGCGCAATAATCCCTTGACCACCGTTCCCAACGGCGACAATTTCCAGCCTCAGCTTCCTGAGGGATTTCCGCTTTCTGATGCTGAGGCAAAACACGTTAACGACGTGCTTGTCTACTGGCAACACAGCAGTGAACAAGTCAAACGGTCATCCTGTGAATTTACGCGGCGAACCTACAACCCGGAAGATTGCAACGTCCGAGATCCCAGGAATAACCACTTGTTCCCATCCAACATTTCGCTTGGCAAGCTTTATTTTGCAACACCTGACCAAGGACGATTTGAAACGGATGAGTGTTGGAACTTTGATGCGCCACCGATACAGGCCGGCGAAGAACCCAAATACACGCAACTCGATATCGAAAAACATCGCGAAAAATGGATTTGTGACGGGCGTGCTATTTACCAATACGATTACGCCAACAAACGTTTGAACGAAGTCAAGATCCCACCTGAGCATCAAGGCAACGGACTGATCAATAGCCCTCTGCCCTTTTTCCTGTTTGGAGCGGACACCGAACTGATCCTGGATCGCTATTGGATCCGTCCGGTCACTCCGGCCGGCGTCGACAATGCATATTGGTTGGAGGCGTATCCAAAACGAATCGAAGACGCTCGGATCTACAAAAAGCTGGAGATCATTTTGGCACGAGACGACTGTTTGCCAAACTCGCTTGTGATGTACGCACCCAACTACCACGCGACCAACAACCCAACCAAGCAATCCTTTGAGTTTGCCAATCGAAAGGTCAACAGCCACTTGGACGCACTCAAAGACTTTTTCACCCTGTTCCGACGCCCCCCTACGCAAATCGGATGGAAGCGCGTCGATCTATCAAGCAACGCGCTCCTCGAGCAACCCCAAGCGACAGGCGAAAACAGCCTGAGACGTTGAGCCAAATCAAGCGTATTACGACAAAGACAAAGCTCGGTTACTGCCGAGCTTTTTTTAGTTATCACCGAGCTCGTGGAGCTTCCAACCTGAATTGGGTAGTTCGCAGGGCCCGCTTTGGCCGGAAATTTCCGCCTGAAGGCGGGACGACAAACCTGGCATTCCACCAGGCTAGGTGCGCGTCGCGGGCGAATCTCCAATATTCAGGGGAAGATAACCAGCAATCATCCCCATCGCCAAACCCGCACCATGAGCCCAATTGGCGATGTTGCCCATGAAAAATGATCCCACAAAAAGCCATGCCACCAAAATAATGATCGTCGACTGTTGTAATCGAAAACCGCTCGCTGGATCCACCAGGGACTTTACCCAGATGAAGCCAAACAATCCGTATACGACGCCAGACATGCCGCCCAACGCCATAATCAAATGACCATTCGCCATGCCGGGAACCGACCCGCCAACTTTTTCCGGTACCAGGCATTGAAATAGGTTCGATATCAACGCAACGACCACGACCAGCACGGCCATCCAAAACATGCCGTACCGGATTTCAATCATCCTCCCGAATTGGAACAGCCACAACATGTTAAAAAGAATGTGCATGGATCCAAAGTGAATGAAAATCGGCGTGATGAGTCGCCAGACTTCACCGCGTTTAATGCTGGCCAAGCGAACATTTGAATTCTCGATGTCGTTATCATATTTCTGCAGAACCAGCTCTGCCTCCGGTGGAGCAATGGATGTGAATGAAAGCGCTTGAAGCGTATCATTTTTTCCCATGTCGGCGTAACCGAAGTTTGTCAACAAGGCAACCACGCAACACAGAACGATCAACAAAATCGTCAGTGGAGTTCGCCGGGCCACACCCCCTTTCCTGGAAATCTGGACGACGTTTTTCTGAAACTGTCGCCGTTTTTTCTCTTCTTCTCTCGCGATTTCAGCCGCCTTTTCAAGCACGCCTTGGTAACGTGAATTATCAGGATCAATTTGGAACCTGTTGAATTCTTCGAGCGCGCGTTCCTGTTCGTCTTCTTCCTTGACCCAAACCTCCCATACTCCATCTCTTTCTTCAATTTTTGGCGAGATGTTTTCGGTCATCATATAAGCCGCAAATCTTTTCGCGAGACTCTCTTCGCTCAATTCCCCTATCAATCTCATCTTAACGCCGCGTTCCCTGGGTGTTGACGATTGCCGCAATGTGCCGGAATTCTTCCGCCGCCCATCGTAATCGCCAGTCGCGGTACTGGCGATACGTCGCCCGAAAACCTCGTAATACAGTGGATCGTTTCACTGACATACGACGAATTCGCGTTTGACCGGCCGGCCAGAACCGGGCGAACGAGGGCGAACGATCTCGAACCTTCGCCCAATGCTATCAGTTAAGCAAATAGGGCATTTAGCCATATTTCTTCGAATCAACTGCTGTCAAACGGCATCAGAATCCAAGTCGATGTTGCATCATCCGTTCAATTCCGAGAAAGTTCGCCGCTAATTTCTGAACCCGCCTCTTTTTTTGGGCGTCACTGCAAACGCACACATCATGACAAACGAAACACCATCGACCGCTCCTCACGCCGATTTTGGCAAACCCGTTCCCATGAGTGGAACTTCCAACGATTCTCGGGCAACGGTCCAATCGGATGTCAGTCCAGACGTTCCGTCGCGTTTTCAAAACCGACCCGAGTCAGAAAACCTGCTCGACGATCAGTTGGTCAATCGAACCAAGAAGCAGATTCGCGCGCTCGTTCAAGAGATTTCGGTCTTAGCTAAGACCGATTGTAGTCGAGAAGACTTCTTTGAAGGCTTCTTGACACGGACGGCCAGCGCACTCGCCTCGGTTGGGGGAGCAATTTGGATCCGTGATGCAGAGGATTCACCGTTACAGCTGCATTACCAAATCAACTTGAAACAGACGACGCTCGCTGACGACGAGCAAGCGCAAAAGCAGCACGGTCAGCTTCTGAACAAATTGGTTGAAGCAGGCGAACCGATGTTGGTTGCCCCGCAGTCCGGAACCGCGAGTGACGAAGATGCTGGAAACCCGACTGAATATTTGCTCGTCGTGGGACCGCTGATAATTGATCAGCAACCCATCGGACTGGTCGAAATCTTCCAGCGATCGGGGGCTGGCCCCACCACACAACGCGGCTATTTGCGATTCTTGAATCAGATGTGTGAGATCGCCAGCGAGTATCTAAGTAATCAAAGGCTCCGATCTTTCGCCGAACAACAATCCATGTGGCAACAACTGGAACAGTTCATTCGAACTGTTCACCAGGGGCTCGACACAGATCAGACGGTTTACACGATTGCGAATGAAGGTCGCCGCCTGATCGACTGTGATCGGGTCAGTGTGGCGATTGCGCAAGGTCGGCGAATGCGCATCCGTAGCGTCAGCGGGCTCGATTCGATTGAGCGTCGCGCGGAACAAGTCAAAAAGCTCGGTGGTTTGGCCACAAGTGTATGTCGCACGGGAAAGTCTCTGTGGTACAACGGCGACGATTCGGACCTGCCTCCCCAAATCGAAAAAAAGCTCCACGACTACGTGGACAAATCCCACAGCAAGATGCTGGCGATTGTCCCGCTTAAGGAAGTTCAACCGCTCGATAGTGAATCAGCGACGAACGCGACGGCGGTTGGCAAGCCGATCGGCGCGATCATCGTTGAGCAACTGAAAGACTCTCGAATTTCGCCCACGCTCGAGAAACGAGTAGAAATTGTGGTCGAACACAGTCAAACCGCGTTAACGAACTCGTTCGAGCATAATGGCATTTTCCTCATGCCGGTCTGGCGAGCGTTGGGGCGATTGATGTCGCTGTTCCGTGGCGGAAATCTGGTCAAGACCACATTTGCGATCGCCACGCTTGGGTTAGTCGTTGCATTTTTGTGTTGGTATCCGTATGCATTTGCCTTGGGAGCGAGCGGTGTCTTGAAACCACAGATCCAGCACGAGGTGTTTGCTCAAGTGGATGGAGTGTTGCAGGAAATCCTGATCCCCAATGGCTCTGACGCGATTGTCGATGAGGGACAGACATTAGCAATGATGTCAAACAACGATTTGCGAGTCGAAATCGATCACCTCGAGGGAGAGTTGAATCGAACACGGAAGCAAATGGATACCCTACAGTTTTCACGGGTCGAAGACATGGATCGCATCGACGCCATTATGCTCAGCGGCGAGTTCTCCAAAGCCCAGGTAGAGGAAAAAAGCCTGCAACGTCGTTTGGAGATTAAGCGGAATCAGGAGAAGCTGTTGGAAATCCGCAGCCCGGCACGCGGTCGTGTGGTCAATTGGCAAGTTCGTCAGAACCTGCTCCGCCGCCCGGTAAATCGTGGCCAGAACTTGATCACCATCGTGGATCCAGACACGGAATGGGAGATCGAACTGGAAATGCTCGAGAGACGCGTGGCCCATCTCATGACCTCGATCCGTAACGCAAAAAACCCACTCCAAGTTACGTTTGCTCTCGTCTCCCATCCCGGCGAAGAGTTCACAGGCCGAGTTGTGTCGGTCGATCAGAAGCTCGAAGTTCATTCGGACGACGGAAACTCGGCTCTGGTTCGAATCGCTTTTAACAATCAGCAAGTGCCTGAAGATTTGTTGCGTTCAGGAACCCGTGTCACTGCCAAAGTTCACTGCGGAAAACGCTCGATCGGCTACGTCGTGTTTCATGAGCTAATCGAAACGGTACAATCAAGTGTGATGTTCTGGTTTTAGTTCGTCGAACATAGGTCCCTTCGTTAACCGTTGCCCAACGGGCCGCGTTTTGCCTTTCGATTCGCGGGGCGTTGCCCCAATGGCACATACTTGACGGCGACTCGACACTCTTCCGACGACACGTGAGGGTCCGGGAGAGGGAAACGAAAAGATTCCTTGCGGAATCAACAACCCTCACCCGACGCTGAGACGTCGACCTCTCCCAAACTTTGGGAGAGGTTGGAACTAAAGTAAGTGCCATTGCATTGGGTGTTGCCCCCGCGGTTAAACGAAACGAACATGCGGTCAGCTTAACTAGAAATTGATTGCCGTAACAGTAACACAGGTACTGCTTTGATTTACGTTTGGATTACCCTTTTTATTCTAGCCGTGATGGTATTTTGGGTGACCAATCTGTTCGGCCTGCCGGGTAACTGGATGATCATTCTGATTGCAGCCGTCTGGATATGGCTTGGTCCAAGTCAAGAACCATATGAGGCCGACTGGACCATCTTGGTCGTGTTAGTAGTTTTGGCATCCGTTGGAGAGGTGATCGAGTTTGGAGCCTCCATTGTCGGCACGAAGGGGCTGGGCGGGTCTAAAAAGGGCGCAACCGCATCATTGGTCGGCTCAATCCTCGGTGGAATCGTTGGAGCCGTGTTTGGATTGCCGATTCCGGTTGTTGGCTGGATCATCGGCAGCGTGCTTTTTGCGTGCATCGGGGCACTCGTTGGTGCAACTTTGGTTGAGAAGCTGTCTGGAAAGCCGATGAAATCAAGCCTGAAGATTGGCGGCGCAGCATTCGTTGGACGCATGCTGGGTACGGTCGGAAAGATCACACTCGGTTCGGTAATGGCGATCGTCGCGATCGTAAGCCTATTTTTTTAGCCGTCTGTGTATGATTTTGATTGGGAAACCAACTAAATATTACTGTTGCTTAAAACTGCTAGCTCCTATAATTGCAGTCAAAGCCGGACAATCGACCCTCCGTCAGCTCTAATCATCCGAAGCTCTCAATTTCGGTAATGGCCAGTGCCGATTTTTAGATCACCTCGACATTTTCCGAGATCACGATCAGACTCCAACAAAAAAATTGTTGAATTGGATAAATCAATGAAGACGCAGAGATTTTCGATCGCCTTTTGTGCTGTTTTTGTTTTGTGTGTTTGTCTGTCTGGCCAAATCACCTTTGCTCAAAATCAGGATTTCTCGGGTACCCAGCGCCCTGCTGTTTATCGTTCAACCGAATCGGGTAGTTCGAGTTTTGCATCCAAAACGGCTCCCGATGGGTCTCCGATCATTGCCTGCGTGGTGCAGTTGATAGTTGATGTCGATGTTCCAGCTCGAGAGACAGGACTGCTCAAAGACATACTCGTCGTCGAAAATCAGCCGGTCCAACTTGGCCAGTTGCTTGCCAATATCGACGATCAAATGTCGCAGCGCGCGCTGCAGCAAGCCAAATTCAAGCATGAATTGGCAACCCGTCGAGCAACCGACCCAACTGAAATTCAAGCTGCGGAAGATAAGCTAAAACTCACGCAGAGCGAATATGAAACGAACTACAGGCTATGGGGCAAGGGGTCGAAAACAAAACAAGAAGCCCAGCGTTCAAAATACTCGCGCGACATTTCGGTGCACGAGTTGACGAGCGCAAGAAATTCCAAGGAACTTGCGGAAATTGAGGCAAACACGGAACTTGTCAATGTAAACGCCGCTCACGACAGTATCGCCCGGCACAAAATCACCTCCCCAGTCGACGGTCATGTCTTTAAGATCTACAAAGATCCTGGCGAATGGGTCAACGCGGGTGAAAAAATTATGCGGATCGCTCCATTAAGCCGACTTCGCGTTCACGGAACAGTTAGTGCCAAAGAATGGGACCCCTACGAAGTCGATGGAAAACCAGTTACCGTATCGGTCAAATTGGCACGCGGTCGCGTGGAGACGTTTTCCGGCAGGGTCGTTCAGACGGAGCTGGAGCAACGCGGCAACAATCTTTATCTGGTTGTCGCGGAAATTGACAACCGTTACGAAACCAACACTCAGCACTGGATCCTGCAACCACAAAGTCGCGTTGAAATGACGATTCACGTCAACAGCCCGCCATCCACTGACAATCAAAGCGCTTCTCAACCACCACCCTCGCGCAACCGATAAGATGCGCAAATTCGGGAGGTCAAGGCTCCTGCCGC